>PCBP01000014.1 GCA_002730985.1 Flavobacteriales bacterium
CTAAAATATAAATATGGCTTGCTAGTTTTCCATTTTGACTAGTAGTGTCATATATTCTTGCAAAATCATCATCCATTAATTTAAGCTCAGAGCTTAATAGCTGAGGAATTGCCGCACCAATATACCAATTGTTTCCACTTAAATTAACTCCGAAAGTTGCATCAGGCAAAGCTTCAACCACATCCCCCCCTTTTAACAACGGGTCGTTTTCGTATTCTGCTCGTAAATTTTTAATTATCTTAAACTGGGTAAATCCTGCTTGTAGAGCAAGAGCAAGTTTAATTTTTTGTGTTATTTGGAATGCATATGTATATGATGCCGACCCACCTATTCTACTTGTAGGACCTGTAACATCACTATACACAGTTCCTCCTAGGCCCACATTGGAGCTGTGTTTGCCATAAATACTTATTATGGATGTTCTAGGGCCTTCATTAAGGCCAACCCATTGATTTCTAATAGTACTATTTATTTGGTAATAATCATACATACCGGCAACAGCGGGGTTTATTGCATAATTATTATTCATATATTGTGTGATTTGAGGAAGCTGCTGCGCTTTAAGTGCCCCCATAAAACAAATCACAAAAATTAATGTTGATATTCTTTTCATGTTAATAATTTTCATTTTATCTGATAATTGTTATTGGACCAGTTTGAGGTTTATCACCAGTATTAAGGTCTATGATATAATAATAAGTTCCAACAGGAAGCTCTTCCCCATTATTAGTACCATCCCAAGGCTGATAGTTTCCTCCTCCGTTAGATTCAAAAACCAACCCTCCCCATCTATTAAATATTTGCACTAAAGCATTTTCATATGATTCAATATCTAGAGGAGTCCAAACATCATTAACCCCATCATTATTTGGTGTAATAGCTTCATATGGAATGACGCCAACAACTACATAAATAGAGTCATACCCTAAACATCCATCACTGTCTTTTACATATAAGTAGTACCAATCTGTTTCTTTAAGGCCGAGCACAGTAATAGATCCATTGTTATTAGAGACAGTATCCTTATTCCACATCCAAGTATATTCAACACAAGTATTATTTTCAGAGTACAGCTCAAGATTAGCTCCAGATAATACAACTGGAAAATCTCCATATTCAATTTCAGGATTTGAATAAGGCATAGGGTCTATAAAATCAACATTAACAGTTGCTTTCACCTCATATGAATCAGGACAGGTTGGGTCAGTAATAGTCAATGTATAGATGTTTACATATTCATTTGGGTAAACCCATCGATCAGTAATTACACTGCCATTTTCCCAGATATAGCTGTTAAATGACGTCTCGTTAATTTCGATAAAGACACTATCTCCTAGGCAAATATTAAATGTAATTTCTGACAAACTATCTGCAAAAACATTATGAGTTCCTTTTACAAAAGCAGAATCTCTTATTTCACAACCTCTACTGTCAATAACAGTTACAGGGTAATATCCAGCTCCCAGATTTGTATTATTAACAGCCGCTATATTATTATCCCAATTGTACAGATATACAGGAGTACCCCCATATGCTACAACTGAAGCAGAGCCATTATTTTGCAAGCAAGATGCATCAACAGTATTAAAAGTAATTGAAAGAGAGTCTCCAGGTTCAGAAATATAGATAGTTCCAGATTCAATGAGACAGCCATTCCTGTCTTCAGCAATAACTGTATATATGCCAGGGATTAAGTTTTCTGCGGAACCAACAGGCATTGTGCTTGAATAAACGTCCGCTCCTGTTTCTTCATTAGTTACAGTATACAAATATTCTGGAGGAATACCTAAATATGGCGTTCCATTTGCAGCAGTTGCCACGATTTTTCCATTATCAAATCCAAAGCAAGTTACATTAGTTTCGCTTATAGTTAAAGACAATTCTGTTGGTTCGTTTAAAGTAATATAATCGGCAGCAGTACAGCCTTCCGCATCTATTACTGTAATTACATAATCTCCCGAAGGCACTCCATTATTAGCAGGGTTAGCCGAATATGTTGGAGCGTTATTACTCCACATATATTGATATGAACCAGAGCCGCCTGAGGCAGTAGCATTTAATTTTCCATTTGACCCCCCATAACACAAAATCTCATCAATTATACTTGATGTCACCACCAACTGAGACTCCTGTGTAATAGTTTGTGCTAAAGTCAAGGCACATCCTTGCATGTCTGTAACAACACACTCATAAGTTGTGCTCAATGAGTTATTATTTACGCATAAACCTATAGCTGTTGAGGTTGTTTGAAGTAGAGTGTCATTCCATTGGTAATTGTAAATGGGATTCCCATTAGAGTTAATATTTGGAATGCCTCCACTAGCATTAATAGCTATTTCCCCGTCACAATAATCAAAACAACTTACATTAATTGAAGAGGTTGTAGCGCTTAAAGCAAGGTTGTCATTTATTGTATATGAATCAATACTAATACAATTGTTTTCGTCTGTGACTGTCATAGTATAAGAACCAATTGCCAAACTGTCGATTGCGTAAGTGCTTTCTCCAGTATTCCAAGAATAGCTGTAAGTAATAGAATTGCCAACTCCACCATATACAGAGTCAATTAATGACCCATTGCTCCAGCCGTTACAGGTCACATGTGTTGGTATAAAGTTATGAATTATAGGGTCTGGTTCGTTATAAGTTATTGTTTCAGAGTAGGCACATCCATGCTCATCTATAACTTCAAAATTATAAATACCAGCACTTAATCCAGAAACAAAAGAGGAGATTGATATGGGCGCTGTATTTCCAGGTTCATAATAATTTATAGTATATGGCGTGATTCCTCCGCTAACGGTAATGTTAGCACTCCCTGAGTTATCTCCATGACATCTAATTTGATAATTGCTCCATAAAGATGTAGAAACATTAACATTTAACTCATCAGGCTCTGAGATTATTAATAATGTACTGGACACACAATCATTAACGTCTCTGACCTGTACAGTATAGGTGCCTGCACAATACCCATTAAAATAAGATGTATTTGGATGTGGCAATCCACCATTTACAGAATACAAATAGGAGTATCCAGCACTATTAAATGGAGTCCCTCCACTAGCCTGAATTGATAGTATTGAAGCATCACACTCTCCAAAACAGCTTACTGAATCAATTGTGACAGTCCCCACTACTATTACATCAGGGTTAACAATATTTACTGTTTGTAAAGAAGTGCATCCAGAAAAATCTTCCACTAAAACCTGATAGTTGCCTGGAGGTAAATTATTATATACAGAGTCGTTAGTTGGAGGATTGGAATTAAAAGAAAAAGAATACGGAGGGCTTCCTGAAGCGTGAACCACTATCTCTCCATTATCTGCGTTATGACAAGTAATTTGTGAAACATCAATACTCTGAATAAACAAAGGGACGCTTGGAGTGTCAACTACTAAACTCGCATTAATAGAACAATTAAGATCATTAACAGTAACAGTATAGTTGCCAGCGGCTAAATTAGTTGCAAGTTGAGTTGTTTGACTAGAAGGGTCGCTCCATACATATGAAGGATTATTTAAAACATAACTTCCATTTGGTATTAGGCTAACACTGGCAGTGCCTTGATTTGCACCAAAGCATGTTGGAGTAGAAGTTGGAATTATTTGGAACGGAACGTCATCTATTACGGTTCCTAATAAGTTGGTATCACATCCATTTACATCTAAAATTGTACATTGGTAATTTCCTGCAACAAGACCTGTTGCAATTGAAGTGTTTTGTCCATCACTCCAAGTGTAGTTTAGAGCTCCAGTCCCTCCAGAAGCAATAATCTCTAATTCGCCATTCATATTGTTACAATATTCATTCGAGACAACAGTTAAATTAGCTGCCAATACAGGAGGATCAACAAGTGTAACCGTCTGGGCAGTATTACAGCCATTTGAATCTTCAGCATAAATATTGTAAGTTCCTGAAGATAAGCTGTCCCAATTAGCTGTGGCACTTAGTATTCCGCTATTATTAAATTCATATAACACAGCGCTAACTCCATTGGAATCAGTTGAGTAGATTTCTCCATCTGAGTATCCAAAACAAGAAATATCAGCACCATTATAATCAGAAGATATAGGAAAAATATTGAAGATGCCAGGTTCGGTTAAAGTGATTGTTGTGTCGGCTATACATCCATTGATATCCCTGTAAGTAACTGCATGGGGACCTGCTTCTAATCCAGAGAAAACAGGAGATGATTGAAAGTTTAGCCCATCAAGAGAATAAGTTAGGGTTCCGGTTCCTCCTGATGCTGATGCAGTAACTATACCATTGGCATCTCCATTACAACTAATCCCAAACCCATTATAATCTGAAAGTGTTGCAGAATAAATAATTTCTGACGGTTCAGATAAATAAATAGAGTCAACAAATGAACACTCATTATCATCTTTAATCATTACAAGATAATTAACATCGCCATTTAAATTGCTAAAAACATTAGATGTTTGATAATTAGATCCATTGTCAATTGAATATTCATATGGAGGAACTCCTACTTGAATTGGAGTAACCGTAAAAGTAATTTCTCCCGTAGTGTCATCATAACAATTGACACCTTGTGTAACGCTAGCCCCTCCTGAAAGAGGAGGAGGCTCATTTAAAGTCAATGTTTCTGTTGCAATACAGCTATTGGCGTCTTTATAAGTAATCGTATATGCCCCTGCTGATAATCCAGAAAAAAATGGATATGATTGAAAGTTTATTCCATCAATAGAATAAACAAATCCCTCTGCGCCTCCTGATGCTGATGCGCTAATTATACCGTCAGAAGCCCCATTGCAAGAAATGTGATAGCCATTTGTGTTAAAAAGCGAAGCTGTTCCAGCGGGGATTATAGGCGACACAGGAGCAATTGTAAAATCAGTAGTTAATGGGGACGTTGAACATCCATTTGCATCAGTAACGGTCAAATTATATGTTCCTGCACATAAAGATCCAATTGTAGTGGTACTGACATTAGCTCCCAATGTTAATTGTGGGTTGGCATCTAAAATATAATTGTAGGGCTTTGTTCCTCCATTAAAAACAAGTTTTTCTTTTGCTATACAGTCTCCTGCACACAGATTACTAGACAACAAGGATGTATTAACAGTTAAAGGGTCCGGCTCTAAAAAGTTAATTGGCCCAAATTGATCAATAACACCAACCATACTTGCCCCATTCCCAAAATTGTGAGCAGGATAATATGCTGCCGAATCAATTATTCGGACAAAATAATTTATAGTTTGCCCTGTATTTGTATTTGGCAAAAACCCATTAAGATTTAGTTGGTTTGCAGTAGTAGTTTGTGTACTTAAATATGATATAAAATAGTCTGCTCCAGGGTTAGGTGTTGCGGTATTATTAATATGATATCCCACCAGACATGTGTATGATGTCAATGGATTTGTTTGATGAATTACTACTTTCATTGAATCTGTAANAAATCCACCATTACATAATATTGGACTAGAAACAATTGCATTAGAGATTGCCACCCCATTAAACGTACANCTACCATCATTACATGTTGCTAANGGGTTGTAATTATTNGCTAATGGNAGTGTACAGCCAAAAGTATTNAGACAGGAACCATCATCAATACTTGCTANCGNATTAAAATTACAGGCTAAATTATCAGTACATCCATATATTGGATAATCACAACTNCCATCATCACAAAGTGCNAGTGAATCATAATTAAGCGCAATCGAATCAGTNCACCCGTCTTGTAGTATNCAGGACCCATCATTAATTTCTGCTAATACGGTATAATTACACGCTAAGCTATCATTACATCCATATATTGGATAAGTACAACTGACACCACCACAAGTTGCAGAAGGATTATAATTGGAGGCAGTAAGATCTATACACCCTACAATACCTGAGCAAGAACCATCATCACATGTAGCTCCAGCATCATAATTACATGCCGTAACATCTGTACAGCCAAAAACACCTGCACATAGTGTTGAAAACTGTTGTGTTGCTGACCAAGCTCCCGCTCCTGATGTTCCGGCACATTTCACCCTCCATTCATAATCACTACTAGTGTTTAAACCTGTTAAAGCATAAGGAGTTGTGGCCGGATTAATAAGCGTGCCTGGCCATGTTGTGCCTGATATTTTGTAATGTAAAACTACATTTCCAGCACAAGTAGAAGCGTCCCAATTTAAATCTGCTGTATTAGTAGTGATATTAGTAGTTGAAAGAGTTATAGGTTGAGAAAAAATATTGGACGAGAAAACCAATAAAATTATACTCGTAAAAAGGAATATCTTCTTCATATTATTTTGAAAGTTTATAATCTTTTATTAATTGCGCAAGATACAAATTTTTTAATTACATTCTCTAAACAATAATTGCCCTCATGCTCAGATGTATAATAGGGGGTATTTTTAAGCTGTTTTCGATTGTGCAAATTAGCAATGTTAGTTAGCAAATTTGTTCAAAGCAATCCTTTAAGTTATCAGCGATCATTTCAGCTGATCTACCCTCAATATGGTGACGCTCAATACAATGTACTAGTTTACCGTTCTTAAATACAGCAATGGAAGGAGATGAAGGTGGAAATGGGATCATATATTCTCTAGCTTTTGCTGTTGCCTCGATATCTTGACCAGCAAAAACTGTCGCAAAAGTATTTGCTTTTTTTTCAAACCTGGTCGCTATTTTAACAGCTGGCCTTGCATTACCTGCTGCGCAGCCGCATACAGAATTTACTATTAATAAAACAGTACCTTCTTTTTTATCTAATAATTCTGAAACAGCTTCAGACGTTTTTAATTCTACAAATCCTACTGATGTTAAATCAGCACGCATTGGGGCGCACATTTCCTCTGGATAGTTCATATTTTTTAGTTTATATTTTTTATTTATGCAAAAATACGCTTATTTATCTTTTTTTTTCAAAAAAAGTGGTTAATAATTCAGAGCATTTAGAAGCCATAATTCCACTAATGACTTCCGTTTTTGGGTGTAAAATATTTTCGGATAATTTAGAATAGCCTCTTTTCATGTCTTTTGCTCCATAAACCAACTTCTTTAATTGTGTCCAGTAGGATGCTCCAGCACACATAACACAGGGTTCAAGGGTAACATAAAGAGTGCATTCATTTAAATATCTTCCCCCTAAATAATCAGATGCACAAGTAAAGGCTTGCATTTCGGCATGTGCTGTTGCATCATTTAGCTTCTGATTCAAATTATGTGCTCTTGCTATAATTTGATTCTCACACACTATGACACAACCAACAGGGACTTCATTTTTTTCTAGTGCTTTTTGAGCCTCTTTCAAGGCTTCTTTCATAAAATAATTGTCATTGAAAGGATTTAATTGCATAGTGCTAAATTACAAAAGTAAATATGTTAAATTTGCCTCAAAGAATTTTAAAGATGTTAAGAACGCATAATTGTGGGATATTAAACATTACTAATGTCTCTGAGAAAGTCACCTTAAGTGGATGGGTCCAAAAAACAAGAGATCTTGGAGGAATGACGTTTGTTGATCTAAGAGACAGATATGGCATTACTCAATTAGCGTTTAATATGGATCTCAATACTGATTTATGTAATAGTGCAAGGAAATTAGGTCGAGAATTTGTTATTCAGGCTCAAGGCAAAGTAATTGAAAGGTCTTCAAAAAACAAAAACATCTCAACTGGTGAAATTGAAATCGAAGTAGCTACATTAATTATACTAAACAAATCTTCAGAGCCGCCTTTTACCATTGAGGACGAAACAGATGGTGGAGATGAAATCAGAATGAAATATCGATATTTAGACATTAGAAGGAATCCTGTTAAAGAGAACTTAATCCTAAGAGCTAAAGTTTCTACTGAAACAAGAAAATATTTAGATGAGCAAGGATTTATTGAAGTTGAAACCCCTTACTTAATTAAATCAACCCCTGAAGGTGCAAGAGATTTTGTGGTGCCAAGTAGAATGAATAAAGGGCAGTTTTATGCACTTCCTCAATCTCCACAAACATTTAAGCAGCTCTTGATGGTTGCTGGAATAGATAGATATTATCAGGTTGTAAAATGTTTTAGAGATGAAGATTTAAGGGCGGACAGACAGCCTGAATTTACTCAAATTGACTGCGAAATGTCGTTTGTAGAACAAGAGGATATTTTAAAGATGTTTGAGGGATTAACTAGTCATATCTTAAAAGAAGTAAAAGGAATTGATGTAAATAATTTTCCTAGAATGACTTATGATGAAGCTATGAAGCTATACGGATCCGACAAACCAGATATTCGTTTTGATATGCAATTTGTAGAGTTAAATGACCTATGCCAGGGCAAGAATTTTGGAATCTTTGATGATGCTGAATTAATAGTTTCAATAAATGCAGTAGGGTGTGCTAATTTTACCAGAAATCAATTGGATGAATTAGTAGATTTTGTAAAAACACCCCAAGTAGGCGGAACAGGACTTGTTTATTGTAAATATAATGAAGATGGAACTTCAAAATCAACGGCAGACAAATTCTTTGATGAAAGCGCAAGAAATGCTTGGGCAAAAAGAGCAGGATGTAAAAAAGGAGATTTACTTTTAATAATGGCTGGTGAAAAAGATAAAACAAGAAAATCGCTTGCCGCTTTAAGATTGCATTTAGCAGAAGAGTTAGGACTTAGAAATCCAAAAGATTTTGCACCTCTTTGGGTCTTAGACTTCCCTCTATTAGAATGGGATGAAGACTCTCAAAGATATCATGCTAT
>PCBP01000015.1 GCA_002730985.1 Flavobacteriales bacterium
CTTCAATTAAAAAAGAATCATCAAATTTAGATGATTGGACTTCTCTAATAATATTATCAGTTTTAAATACTTTTCTAGGAAGATAATATACTTCTACTCCATAGGTCTGCAATTGTTCATTGATCAGATCTTGAACTAAAAACTGTTCGTTTTGAGAACCCTGTAAAAAATATGGATTTAATCCCATTGCTTATTAACCTATCAAATCAAGAGGTGGTACTTCATACTCGGATGACATCTTAGAAATTATTGATTCTAAATCTCTTTCAGCATCATCGTATAATTGTCTTCCATTTAATTCAATTCCACCAGGAAGTTTAACTCCTTGAAACTTAATTAAATTTTGTCCCCACTGTCTTTTAATAAGAGCAGTCAGATAGTTTTTTATGAAAGGGTCGTTAAAAACACCTGTAAATTCAGTTGGATCTAATGCTCTATAACAGTCAACAATAATATAGTTATCTTTAACTGAAGAACCCCAATCAATATCCAAATATAATCTATCTTGTCTTTGATTAAATCTTATCTGCTTATCTGTAGTTAACATCATATCAATATCTTGAAGATATGATTTTGTCATAGCATAACTCAAAAGACCATTATATCCAAGATTAAATGCAACATCATTTAAAAATAATTGATACTTAATACTAAACATTCCACCAGAAATGGTACTTGCATCAAATTTAAATATTTTTTCTATACCAACAACAGAATCTGGAATTTGTATAAAATTGGAAGTTTCATACCACTTACTAGTGATTGGATCAGCTAATCCACTTATACTTGTAGAAGTAGCAGTTGTAGTTACAATACCAACTGTATTAGTACTACCATCCTCATTAGTCGCCTGTCCTCTATCAATATCCTCCTGAGTAATTTGATGTTTAAGATACATTCTTTCAACACCATTATAACAACGCTCCTGAAAAAGTTGAAGAGCATCGTCATAAGCATCATCTATTTGTTCATCTGATACATTAATCTCCAATACTGGAGCACCTAATCTTCTGAGACAAAAATCTTTTAATTCTTGTTTAGTGGTTGGTTTTGCCATTAATACGATCCTCCATCTATTCCACCTGTAGCAGTTATAACACCACTTAAAACAGCACCAGAACCTTCAAAGAATCTATTGGTAAATACATCATCAGTGAAGGTAGTACCAGCACCAAGAGTTTCTATACGACGAGCACCATCATAGAAGACTTCTACTGATCCATCATCATTAGCGATAATACTATCTTCACCAGATTTTGCTTGAAGATATATGTTACCACCATCATCATCATTTACATTATTTCTAATATATAGATTTCCTGTATTATTATCGAGATATGAATAATCACCATTATGATACAATTCCATATCAAGACCAGTACCAATCAGAATCTTAACATCATCAACTAATTTTAGTGCATCAGCAGATTTGTCCCAATATAAAGCATTTGCTCCACCATTACCATGAAACTCTACATCTTCTTTAAATGTAGTTATACCTGATAAAAATAACCTATCGAGTGTTGATCCTCCAGAAATATTCGCACTACCGTTAGCATCAATTGCTGAAGTAAATGTAGATACACCTGCAGTTACAACTATTCCACCTGTAGTTACTCTGACTCCTTTACCAGCAGTTACAATACCAACAGAATCTACATTAGTTACATCTTCGTAAGTAAGAGTTCCTGCTATAGAGACATTCCCATCAAACTGAGCATTTCCAACAAAGGTTGAAAGACCAGTTATTTTAAGACTATTACCAGTAATATTATCTAATACTAAATCATCGGATAGATATAAATCTCCACCAACATAAACATCTCCACTGAAAGTAGATACTCCAACAAACGTGGAAACACCAGATACATTTAGATTATCAAGTTCACTATGACCATTAACATCTAATCCAGTTAATGTTCCAAGTGATGTGATGTTAGGTTGTGCAGCTGTATTAACTGTACCTGCTAAGTTACCAGTAAATGTAGTTGCTGTAATAGCACCAGACACATTTACATCATCAAGTTCAGTAAAACCATCAACATCCAAGTTACCATTCGCATCTATGGCACCAGCAAATGTTGATACACCAGATACATTTACATTATCTAACTCAGTATGCCCAACTACATTTAAACCTACACCACCAGAAACATCTAAACCCCCATTCATATCAACTGCAGGAGTAAATGTTGCTACACCAGTTGCAACATTAAGACCTAAGTTAAAAGTAGAAACTGAATTAAATATAGATGCTCCAACAAAGGTTGAAATTCCAGTTACCTGTAAATCAGTAAACGTATTGGGTGCATTACTAATTGCAGATTCTATAGTTGCTGTTGTTGTGGCATCCAGAGATGCGATATTCTGTAATTGTCTATCAGCATTAACTATTGTAGTTTCGCCAATTGCAATTGATTCAGTAGCAACAAGAGTAGGTGCAGTTGTTACTCCACTAAAATTTACTTCACCAAAATCTACGTGAGAAGTAAATGTACTAATTCCTTGTACATTTATACCTGCTGCAATATCATTTCCTAAGTTATATTTTTGTGTTACCCTATCCCAGATTAAAAGATACCCAGTTGCTCCAGTTTCATCTTTTCTTGTAGAGTTAACATCCACCAAGTTGTTAACACGAGTTGGTGGTGCAGAGGCATTTGCTAATACCCTAATTATATTTTGTGAACCTATTCTGTCGTTTATAGTTGGCATTACCTTGTTACTCCACCTCTGACTAGTGCTGACCCCTCAACTGCTTTATATGTTCCCCCTTCGGGTGTGGTTATTTGTACATCATATACGTACCTTCCAGGCTTTATATCTACAGTTTGATAAGCAAGCATTGAAATGGATATAACTCCATTTTCTGGTTGTGTAAGTGTAGTAGCAAAAGATACCTGAGTTGAACTAGAGGAGTGCTTTCTCAACATTGCTGATGTGCCAGCTCCTACTAAATCCAGATATCCATTAGTCCTAGTATCCTCTAATTGAAAGGATGTATCAAAATCAAAACCTTGTTCAATTACTATATTGGATACATATACTGCCATTATTAATCAATATATTTTTAAATATTTATAATCTTTTATTTAACACTTCATATAAAAGAGATTTTATTTCATCAATATCAGACCGTAGACGTTTAATCTCCTCTTCTTCAGTTAATTTTTTGTTTTTTAACTGAAGATATTGGCGATACCCTTGGTTATCATGATTTATAATAGCACCAGAATCTTCATCTCTATAAAGATTCTTATGCCCTTCAACTGGTATCATTATGCTAAAGCAATTACTCTTAAATCTTGGAATCTAGGAGGATCTGCTTCATTTGTTCCACTTATAACAATTTTAATTTGGAATCCAGTAAATTCATCTAAATTATTAGCAGTAAATTCATAATCTAAGAATTGATTTTCTTTACTTGCAATAACAGGTACATCTGGTTTTCCACTATTCTTACCAGGATCAATAACTTGTTTTTCAATATCTAAATCTCTTAGATTATCAAATCCAGGGAATAAATCATATGTTTGTTCAACTTCAGAAGAATCTGGTTTGAATAGTCTATAAAGAACTCTAAAGTCTGATGTTGGTCCTCTGTAAGCACCAACTAAAACTTTTAATGAAGTTGATGGATTTGCTAAATTAACTCTTTGTGAAATGTAACAGGCAGCATGTGGATCTCCTGTAATCTGCCTTACTCTGCTATCTACAGTGTAGTCAGATACTGGATTATTTAATCTATTTCTTAAGAACCAGAGTGATCCATTCATAGTATCAACAACTGGCGATAAGTTAGAATCGGCACTAGTTAATGATGCTACTAAAGTAACAGATTTATTTCTAGGCAGATTCTGCAATCTAAGTTGCTCATCAACTTCTGAACAAAGAAGACGAGGTGAAGATAATCTATTCAGTTCATTAAATTCAACACTGGTGTATCCCATGTCATTGAATGATGCTTCAGATCCTCCTTCACTTGTTCCTGATACTGATCTTAATTGTGCAGTAATACCTGTACCAGATCCAGGAGTTAATACATTAAATGATGGCATAAATGCATCATATTGGAAATTCTTAGAGACCAATGCAGACGATCCACCACCAAATCCTTCATCAGTAAAACTTAACTGATTTATACCAGTAGATCTATCGGGTAGATTTGTTCTTCCTGTTCTCTTTGCTTCCAAGAAGTAAGAGTCAATTGTTTTATTTGCATTTAATGTAGCATTAGTTGGCATATCATGAACAGTATTGATACCTACTAAAGAAATACCATTAAGTTCATATTTAAAGACCTGATCACCTATTGTATGAGTACTTTGAGAAGTACCACCAAATGCTCTTGTTCCTATAGTTAAACCATCGGTAGTTATAGCACTATAATATATAATCTCATCTCCAACCTTTACATAACCTTTAGTTGTTGCTATTCCTTCTGATGTAGTAAACGTTGAAGTATTACCAGCACCAACAGTAATTGATGTGCCATCAGAGGCTAAATCAGCAGTCAAATTAACTGGAATAGTATTTGGTGCAAGATTTTTAACACTAACTCTATTACTTGTAGAAACCATACTGTGGTTGTATTGGTTAACCTCAAATACATTACCACTATAAAGATCACTAACAACTGCAGAACTTGCTATTACTGTAGTTCCCACACCAACTGAATAAGTTCCATCTGGTCTTTCAACTATTAACTCATTACCATTCGTAAATGATTCACCTTGAACATCAGTTAGATATAATACATTTAAATGATGATTGGCAGTAACAGTTAGTGTAGCATCTGAACCTTTCTTATCAGTGCCTAAACTCTCAGTCGTAAATCCAATAACATCACCAACAACATAACCAGTTCCATTTGTAGTAATAACTGCATTATCTACACCACCACTAGCATTTGTTGTAACAACACCTATAGCACCAGATCCTTGACCAGATATATTGTACATAGGTACGCCAGTGTATGTTGAACTTGGTTTAAATCCAGTTCCAACGCCACTAAGACTCACAGATGCAATATCACCACCAACTTGTTCAAAGTATCCATTTGCGTCTGCAGGAACACCTGATCCAGAACCACCACCCCAAGCACTAAATCTAGTTTGTGGTTTGAAATCAGCAATTGCCATAGGTGCATCAACATCAACATTAGAGAATCCTACACGCAACTTTCTTGGATATGTTTTTATAGGATTACTTTGAGGCATTTCTAATATCTGCTTCATATTTGATCCTAATGCAGAATTATAAAATGTTAAATCAGCATTTGTGTTTTTGATAAATGAACACTTATACAGACTAAATTTAAGATCTTCAAATTGACTTGGTGACCAAATAGTTCCGTTTTGAGACTTAAATAAACTTCCACCAAGATATTGTTTACTAATTATTGCCTGACTTCCTTCACCAAGAGCAACAGTTTCTATGGTTGCCTCACCCATTCTAGCAACCCACAACTTATACTTCGTAGTACTTGGTGCTAAAATAACTACTGCATATTCCTTACGTGCTTCCAAATAAATTGGAGAAGGGAATGTAACTCTTGTTGGAAGAGAAGCATCTGTCGAAGTTTTAATAATAGAATCTCCATTAGCATCTAATTGAGAAGGATCTAAATCAACTTCAGAATAATCTGCCACTAGTTGATTAGTTGGTGTTCCTAATTGAACATCTCTTATTTGAATAGTTATTTTTTGTACAGGATCCTTTTCAGCAAAATATAAATCTAATTCTGATAAGAAAGCACCTGTTTCATCAACAGTAAACGATTGTGCCAATGGATCATCATATTCTGGTTCTGGTCTTGGACGTTCCCTAATGATGGTTGTAGTCCTTGTATAGGTGTCTACAATACCATTAGTAGTATATGTTTCTTGACCACGAGTTATACCTGCTGAAGTATCTTCATCTCCAGGTAATGGATTAGCATTTGTCTCACTAGATGTTAATCTAAAGGTTTTTGCTCCATTTTCAAATCTCAATCCTGGTGTACTACCCCAAATTAAAGTATCACCAGCATATGGATTTCTAATAAAGAATGAACCCAATACATTTCCAAGATTATCAGCAATTAGTCTAATATTAGAAATTGTAGCAATTGCACCGCTAGATTTTCCAACTAGTTTTAATCCAGTTTGAACTCTTCCATAATACGATCCTTGAGCATCTTTTGCTAAAGCATTAGTATCAACATTTAAAATAGTAGAAGATTCGGTATAAGCGGATGAAAGATTAACAGAAGTATCATATGGATTAGTCGTAAATGTAGTATCTGGACTATTATAAGAACCACTTCTATGATTTGCTTGAGCAGTTCTAAAGGTTATTAGACTAGTACCATCAGATAAAGTTCCCTCAACTTCTTCTCCAACCACAAATGACCCAGAAGTCATTGTAATTTCAAGTAGTTTTGGAATTATATCAACATTAGATCTTCCAGCAAAGAATGGGTAATATCTTGTATTTGGTTTTAATCCGAATGTATTAAATGCAACATTTCGGGATCTCATGAATGTATCAGCTACACTACTTGTTAAAACAACATCTAAAGTTGTTCCTGCTGTATCACCAAGAGTAGTAACTTCTTCGTCAATATTTTCAGTCCTAACCCAAGTATCTGAGGATGGATTTAGTTTCATCCTACCTCTGAAAACCACTACCTCAAATGGATTAACGTTCTCAATTCTACTTGCGAATGTATTTTGAATCCAAGAAATTGAATCATACTTTAATGTAATTAAATCACCAGTTTTTTGACAATTAGAATCTAATAAATCTAAATTGGTACTAAAATCTGCAGTCCCATAATTAATTGATGGATTTAAACCCAATTCTGGAGAGTTAGTCCACTTATTCAATGGAACAACCATTTCATCAGTATTAGTATCAATATCAACTCGACAATCTAAATTAGATCTATCCATTCTAAGAGTATCTTTGAAGTCATCTACAAAGAATCCAGACTTGAATCTATCACCAGTAGCGTCTCTAACTTGTAAAGACTTAGTGCCAAGTTCAAGCATAGTTAAACTTGTAACTATTTCTAAATTTGTTACTCTCTTATCACTTTTTCCAATATCTCTCATTGTATATCTCTTATTATCGATAAGAGATATTTTTGCATCTTTTGGATTATACAAATATGCAGGTAAATGAATTGTTGCAACATGCATTGCATCATCAATTAATAAAGGTTCTTTAGGTGATAAGTTTGGAACACCTTTAATTAATGAATATACTCCTAAATTTTCTTCTCCAGGAGTAAGAACTAACTTATCAATTCTTGGTAAATACCAACTATATCCTAAAGTAGAATCAGCTTCAGGTGATACAACTAAAGTTGATGTTGCACCACTATTACTAAAATCTCTACTTGTAAATGCAAATGGTGATTTATTTGTATCAGTAAATTCAGATACTCTTGGTCTAAAATCAAGTGTATCAGTTGCTCTTACACCATTACCTAAAGTAGGAATATCATAGGTGTATCTATCTTTAGTATATGAATTAGCAGTAAATACATCTCCAGTATCACTAGATGGGACAGTAAAATTATCATAGATTACCAATAACTCTCTAGATGGTGCTGCAAGATTTCTCTTTCTTACCAATCGTGAATAGTCATAAAACTGTTCTCTTTGACCCTTATCTAAAGTATACCTATTTGTTATATTTAAATAATTACCTAAAGTTACATTTTGTAAAGTAGTAGAAATATTAGATTCGTCAAAAGTAATTATTTCTCCAAGAATAAATTTATTAGCATTTAAATATGCTATTCCAATTGTAGTTGCATTATCTCTTGATACAATTTGAGCAACAGCATTACTCTCACTACCAGTAACCTTTTCTCCAACTACTGAATTTACATCTAATCCAAGTCCAGAAATAAAGACCAATTTATCTAATGTAGGACTTGTTGTATCCTTAGATTCAAGAACAGAAACAACATTACATACATCAGGAACATTCAAAGATATTTCTTTATCTTGTACTCTTAATCCATAGAAATTACTAGTTGTTAATCCACTAATATTAGTACTAATACCTGAAGATTTATTAACAACAAGTTGAGTACTTCTATTAAATTCTTTAAGTTTATCTTTAATTGATTGTTTTTCTATAGTAACATTAACGGTACATGCAGTATTACTTAAACCATTGAAAGTAACTCTACTACCATTTTGTTGTCTAGTAAATTGATCACTTGTTAAATTCTCTATACTTCCATCACTATAACTAATTGAATATTTTTGAGTATCAAAGTTACTAAAAAATGCACTAGTTATTCCAGTTATATCCGTAACATTAACAACTAATGAACCACTGGATGGAGTTTTATTTAATACTTGAGCAGATATTTCTAATTCTGAAGATGATAAATCAACCGCAGAAACATTAGGTATATCTAATACAGAATAAAGACCAGACTCTTGATTATCTATTATCTGAGGTCTTACTATAGAAAGAGCAACTCCTGTAGAAACTCCTACAAATCCAGTTGTAATTCCAACTACTTCAGGAACTCCTGCTACAGTTAATGTCTTTTTATCTGGAGAGACATCAGTAACTTTATTGAGGTTTGGTGAAGTATATGCAACACCTGCAACAGGACTTGCTGTATACTTAACTATTGATCCTACTTTAATATCATTAAAAGTATTTCCTGGCGACACTATAGTACCACTCATAGCTTTATGAACACCAGTACCAGTAGGATCTACATTAACTGTAGCATTTGCAGCCCATCCTGGAACAGAAGATTCTCTTAAAACAGTATTAGCAGAGAAATCAGCAGCAATTCCTGTAAATGAACTAGAATCCTGATATACAGATTTTATATCATTTGTTTCATACTGTCTAACAGCAGTAATAGATCTACTAAATTCTTCTTTTTCATTAATTAAAATTCTTTCTCCAACAAGAAATGTTCCTGAAGTTTGTGACAATTTAAGAGCAGTTGTTCCACTTGCTGCAACTTGTAAATATCCTGTAGCATCACTACTAACACCACGAACAAATGTACCAATAGGAGCCTGATTGGCATTTAATGATACTCCAATTGTTAATGTAGTATATGTTTGAACATCAAATAGATATAAATCCCATTCACTAGCAGCATTTTGATATGGAGTATTTCTAAGTCCAAATGAATATACTCTCGCAACACCAATTTCTGTGCCAGATGCTGATGTAGGACTTGTTCCATCCTGTTTCACATCACTTTGCAATTTAACTAAATTAGTAGCATTATTTAAACCAACAAAAGGTGTTCCACTTACATTATCAACCCTAATTAAAGAACCTAGTTCATAATCAAGTTTTGCAGATTCTGCAGATTCGGTATCTCTAGGTTTGTCAAAATCTAAAATTTCACCACCTGGTCTAACAACACGATACCCTTTAACGTATGCTGTTATAGGATCAATATCAACACAACCCAAACCTTCACTTGGAACATTTCCTTGTTCAGTAATTTGATTTGATTTGTAAACACCATCACTAGTTATTAAATCATTTAAAGAATTTAATACATTAAGTCTAGCATTACCTAATGAATAATTTCCAGATTCTTCATAAGTTCTTGCTGCAAAATACTTATTAATTTCGTTATATATTGAAAAATCTTGTACTTTCTTTAATTCACCTTCCCTAAGTTTAATTATTTCAATGAAATTAGTATCGTTAAAATCTGTAAGAGATTTTTTTGCTAGTGTAGTAGTAATTTTTAATCTATCTGCACCTGGAGCAGCATAGTTAGAGAATCCCCTAGCATTATCATATAATTGTGGATCATCTTTTGCAGTAACAATAGTTTCTAAAATATTTAATCCAACTCTATAACTTGGAGTATTATCATATGGATCTAGAATTATAGTATCTGCAGCAACATCTACAAAAGTTCCTCTAATAAAATAAACTCCAGCAGACATTTTAACTGCACTACCAACTGCAGTTGCACTAGATTCTATTAAATTAGCTACACTATCCCCACTACTAATAGTAGTATTTCCATAAACAATATCTTCTTCAGCAAGTAAAGGTTCACCATCACTTAAACCTTGATCAACATTATTATTATCCGCAGTTAAATACTTAACAAAAAGAGTTAAGTCTGTAATATCATCAGAATCCGATACTAATTTACAATCATTAACTAAAACTTTTACCCCAGAATTTTGCCCTTTTAGTTCTTTTCCTTTTAATTCTTTAACATATAAAGAAACTGGAAGACCAAGATGTTCTGAATCCAACTTAACAGCATAATATTTGTCATCATATATTACACTTCCAGGAATGACTAATGATCCTTCCTTGAATATATGAGTTCCAAATGAATCTATTTGATTCTGTAGGATTGATTGGAGAGTTGTTAGTTCTCGTGCTTGGACAGGTCTTCCTGGTCTAAATAAAACCTTGTAAAAATTATCTGCCGTGTCAAAGTCATCATAATATGGACTTATATCTAAATTAGTTTTCTGTAATGACATGTTTTAAAATTCCAGGATAACCTTGATGTCTTCTTTTTGTCTTGCATCTCTACTGATTAATGGTCTATTATCCAGATAGATTATATCACCCGACTCATTATTTATCTCAGAACTAGCGATGCCATCTGTAAATTCAGCACCTAGTTCAACAATTTTATTTCCAGTAGGATTAGTAGTAATTCCAGAGAAAATTGTATTAATTCCAACAGACCATCCACTACCACCTTCTTGCTTAACAAGTTCGGTAGCAGATGATTGGAAATTATAAATTGATCCTGAAGAATTAGCTAATTCTGTAATACCACTTCTATCAGTTTGATCTCCAGTTGATTGGTTGAAATATAAAGATCTATCTTGATAATACTTTATAACAGCAATCTTTGGAGTATCTTCCGATATAATATCATAAGATACAACATATGCTCTTGCTTGACCCACTGTAGTATCACCAGATTTAATATCTTGGGTCATAATATCCCCAACATTAATAGTGGTAGCAGATGGAAAATCATCCAAATACAATGAAGATACTGAAGAAAATTGATTTTCAGTAAATAACTGTGTAGATCCAATAGATGTTGGATTTTTTACAATACCAATTTGAGCAAATTTAGTATCAATTGGAAAATCCTTTGTAGAATCATCAAATCTAGCATATACTAAAATTCTATCTGCACCCAATTCCTTATATAAATCATACCCATGACCTTTTGATGGTGGTATAATTGGAATTAATTTTGCAGGAGTAGCTCCACTTAATGCGGAAGATGAAATACTACTTAAATCAACCATTCCATAAGTATATCCTTTACCACCTACAGAAACTTGTGTTTTAGTTATTTTAGTATTAACAACATCAACAACAACTTTACCACCTGATCCGTCACCAACAATATTAAATTCTTGACCAGTGCTACCAGCATATCCATTGCCTTGATCTGCAATGAATACATTTTTAATTTGGTTGTTATTTACATCAGAATTACCATTATCTCTAACTGCTGTTATTTGAGCGTTAGTAGATGATGACCAATCATTAGGAAGAGGTACAAATTCAGTTGCATCAAACTTTATAATATCACTTGGAGCGACTGTAAATAGATACTTCCAAATATAACCATCATCAGTATCACCAGATGCTCTGGTTGGTTCTAATCCTGTAAATGTTGGTTCATTCTGAGATCTACTTCCTTCAGTGTTAATTCCACTTGATCCATTTTGAATACAAACATAAACATTAAAATCTTTATTAATTACAAAATAATTAGCATCATATAACCTAGCAGAATCAGTTACAGGAGACTGATTAGTAGAACTATAATCCTGACGATATATTTCATACCTAGTTCCACTAGCCCAACTTACTTTTCTAATAACTCTTCGTATATTATCCGTACTAATCTTTTTACCAAAGACCATCGTATCTTTAGAATGATTTAAATAATTAATATCATCAGTTGGATTTGGTGGACTAGAATTCCAAGCACTATCACTAGTTGCTCTACCAAATGCTGGAGTTGTACCACTAAGAGTAATACCTGGATTTGATAGACCTACAAACACATAATAAGAATTTGAGGTGTCATTAACATCCCCCAAAAAATTACTAGCATTATTAATTCTAAATTGATCTGTTACAATAGCCGCCATTTTCTATAGCTTTTTTTCTTTATTTATACTAATTTATGCAGGATCATTTAATGCACCAGTATTTCTAATACCAACATTCCTTCTTTGGACTCTTGGGAAGGTTGTTAATCCTACGTTAACAGTCTTAGAGGTTACTCCAATTGATATTGGATTAGAACTTCTACTGATTCCTGATAATCTACCCCAAGAGAAATTACCAGATCCTTCACCAGTTGTTCCTATACCTATTATGCTAGTTGAATTTGAATCAACATCTGCAATAAAGTCTGCCCTATTTGAAGATCTATTAATAGATCTAACATAATATATATTATCCAAATATGTGGTACCAATTCCCACAACTGCAGCATTGCCGCCAGGTGCAGTTCCATCTATAGATGTCACTCCAGTTCCAATTGAAGTATTATAAACATAAATTGGATACCCATTTACTAAAGTTGTAAAATCACCAGAGTCTTTCTCAAGGAAGAACTTAAGTGCTAAAGTTCCTGTACCACCACTTCCAAATGCTGTTGATATTCCAGTAACTATTCCAGAGAACCCTTGAATAGCAGCAGGTGCAATATTAGTAACAGTTTCTTTAGGAAGCACTGGAAGAGGAGCAATAACTTCAGGTTCTTGTCCACTAACATATCCAAGACCAGGATTTGTAATATGGATTGAAGCAATAGATCCATTTGTTATTGTGGCAGTAGCAGTAGCAGTAGTTCCTACACCTGCAGCAATCTTTATTCTTGGTGCAGATAGTGATACTGGAACTGTAGTAGTACTAAATCCACTTCCACCACTAACAATTGTAATAGAACTAACAGTACCACCAGCAGAAACATTAGCAGTAAGTGCAGCTCCTGTTAATGTTTGATTCTCATTAACTATAAATGCTCCAATATTTTTATTCTCATAATCAAATAATTCAGTAGAATCTAAGAAGATTTCTGTATCTGTAGTTGTTAGATCACCAATTATTCTTGCATTAGGGAATACTAATGGTTCAATAGAAGGTCTTGATTTAGAAACAATACTACCGTTGATAGTCTTATCAACTTTTTGCTTTAACCAAGTTAATGGTCTAAGGGTATCTTCATCAATACCTCTACCAAAGTATAAATTAGTTTCAACTTGATCTGAAGTTGATATTCCACTAATTGTTCTTCTGTCCTGATTAACACTTCCAGTAAGATAATTCTTCTTATTAACTTCTACATCATCACCAGATTTTAATGTTTCAACAACATCAGTGAAAGTAACATCTACACCATTAGTTCCTTTGTAGAAGAAAATAGCTACGTCATCATATTGGTCAGGTGCTTCAGTAAATATAAAACTAGTTCCTCCCCCAAAGATATATGCTTCACCTGGAACTTGTAAAACACCATTAACAAAGATCAATAAAAGTGCTTCTAAGTCTATGGAAGCATCATCACCTCTTTGGAATGATACTAATTCTCCATCAAAGTTTAATGGGAATCTTTTTCTAACTCCATCTTGAAGTTTAGCAATATCATCAATATAATCAAATTCTCCAACATTCCAAGAAGAGAATGTGTCTGTAAAGACTTGATTAACACTAAATTCTAAAGGTGTTAAAAGAGAAGAGAAATATCTATCAGTTACTATTCCAAGAGGTACGAAAGTATCTCCCTTTCTAAATCCAAATCCAGATCTAGATATACCAAAATCTTTAACTTCATAAGAAATAGAACCTATTCCAGTTGTAGAACTGGCACCAACTTTAAGATCTAATCTAAGTGCAGTTCCTGTTTCTGTGGTTGACCCTAATCCCAATCTTGTCAATCCTTGAATATCAAGATTTTCATATGCAGGAGATGGTGTTAAAATTCTTGGATTAACATATCCAGCACCACCATCACTAATAGTCATCTTTAATCCACCACCACTATGAGCAGGTGATTTACCAACATTTAAAGTGAATGAAGTTGTAGTACCTACAGACTCAACACCTATTGTTGCCTTATATGCAGGATCAGATCCTGGATTTTCTTTATTCTGTCTAGGATATGAGTGGTTACTAGTATTATTATCCTGATCACATGTAAATGTAAATGCATTTGTAGAAATTGCTACAACATTATTAGCTTTTAGTATACCTGAAGAAGCTGCTGATACAAATGTATGATCTTTTGTATTAGTTGAAGGTACTGAATCTAAAACTTGAATTGCGAACGTATTAACAGTTGTGCTTGCAATTGATACCCACTTATTAAAAATTGGATCCGTTGATCTTGGGTATGGATGTTGAGTTTGATTACCATCAAGTTCACACGTGAATGTTAAAGAGTTTTCCTCAATCTTAACATAGTTTCCAACAAAGTACCCATGATTACTGGCAGTTGTAATTGTTATAATACCAACTGTTGGATTATATACAGCAGCTGTTGCTGTTTGGAAACCAGCAGCACTCATACCATGAGCATTATCTACAGTAACTGTTAGAATACCACTTACTGGATCATATGCATTACCCAATCCACCTATTGAATATGGACTATAATAAGTTGTATCATCAACTAATATAGAACTTGATAGACCACTTACATAAGTATGGGCATTTCCCTGTATAACAGTAGCAGTTATAACAGCACCAGTACCTCCACCACCAGCAGATCCAACACCAACTGTAATAGAATCCGAAGTCGCAGTCTTAATATTCAACCATTCACCATTAGCTTCATCAGTTAAACGTGGATAATATTGTGTGCTTTGGAAATAATCACTAGAGCACTTAAATGCCATAGAAGTAGTTGCAATACCAACAGTATTTGCAGATCTCTTAATAGAATTTGGAAGTGCACTTACCCAAGCATGTGTAGTAGTATTTGAAGAAGGAGTATATTCAAGAACATTTATTTCAAAGGTATCACCACCACTTACTGCTGTAATAGGAACCCATCTATCAGACATATAATCTGTAGATCTTGGATAAGGGTGATTAGATGCATTACTATCTTCAGCACAGGTGAATGTTAGTCCACCATCAGTGATATTGACTATTTGACCAACTGCAAGTGCTGGACTTGGTGATGCAGTTAATTTAACAGTTAATATACCTACAGTTCCATCATAGAAAGTTCCAGTAGTTGCTGTATATGAATCTGATGTTATAAGTCCATGACTATCTTTAATTAATGTTAATTGTCCACTGTCAGACTTAAAGGTTGCATCCGTAGGTGTAAATGTTGCATACGCACCAATACCATTAGGATTAACTGTAATTGAATTAACACCAGCACTTATAAATCTATGCTCATAAGCTACGTCTGTTACCCCAATAGAAACACTACCTTCAAAACTATATCCAGATCCTTGGAAATCAGTAGAACCAATTCCAACACCAGTAATAGTTCCTACAGTGTTAGTAACAGCAGTTGAAGAAGCACCAACTAAAGGAGCAATACCAAGACCACCACTAGAACCAATTGATACAATTTGCCCAGATCTTGGTAGTTGGTTTTGATTTATCATATCATCACGAACAACAAGTGCACCATTTGTGGAGGTAATTCCACTAAAGACGAAACTAGTAACTCCTACTGTGCTATTTTCTATAAAATCATAATTATTAAGTGGATTTTGTTCGGTAGTTGGTCTCTGGAACATTCCATTTACTGTGAGGAAAGTACTTCCTGTAGTAATACCTGCAGTATTAATGCCACTAACCAGAGTTGTAAAGGTTTGAGCAATTCCAGTAAATTCATTTGATATATCATCATATATCTTATTAAGACGATAATCTTGTCTTAAATAAACTCTACCACTAAAGGATGATCTACCTGTATCACGATTAGATCTATCTTTTGATGTATCGTTTGAACCTCTTGGTGCCTCACTAAAGTAAATTCTTTCACCAACAATATTATATCCACCCTTATACAATCTAACAGTATCACCATCATCATGAATTGTTGCCGCAGTTCCAACAAAACCTCTTTCAACTTCAATCATCTTCAAAGATCCTGTTTCTGTTATAGGACCTTTGTTTGTTATTCCTAATCCAACATTTTTTACTTTAACAAATTCCTTACCACCTGATCCATTGTCTATTTCTAAGATATCATTAAGAAGTATAGAAGAAATACCAACAAGAGTGATTATATCTGTAGAAACACCTACTTGACCATTTACATTACCCGAAAGTTTGGTCGTAATTGGAGAATATGCTACAGGTGATTGAATTACATTATCTAAAGTAATCAAAGTCTTTGAGTTCTTCTTGAACATCTCAAATCTATGATAGTTACCAGTACCAATTCCCATTGGAGCATTATATGGATAATCAATAAATGTTACTGCTGCCCCTGCTACACCATTTGAATCTCTAGTAAGAGATAGTTGGAAATTATCTGAAGTTGTTAAACTAGATTTAATGTAAACTTCCTCTGGTAATGGATTTCCATTAGACATCAATAAACGTCCAGTACCAATACCTTCTACAGAAGATCCTGGAGTGTAAACTAGTCTCTCATCAGCATTAAAGAAGTTGTTAGGGAAATTAAATGTTCCTGTACCAGGAGTGAAGAAATCAGTATCAGAAGGATCAAAATATCTTGCGAAAATTGGCAACCCATCATGCTTTAATACAAAATTTCTATTATCAGATCTACTACCATTTAATCCATCATACTGTAAAAGTGATAGTTGATCTATTGCAGGACCATATGTGTGGTCAGGAGGAATATTAATTAAATCAAATCCAGAATTAATAACTTCACTATAAGTTTGTACTTGTATTTCGCCAGATGCATCTGGATGGAATACCAATTCAAAATCATTTCCATTTAATTGAGCAGTAAATGTTCCAAGACCAATATTTCCAGAAGTGCTACCAATGGATATAAATGGATACTGCATATAGAGTGCATCAGTAGTATCATGTGCCATTATCACTTGATGAATAGCACTTGTATTTCCTATAGAGACCCTTATTATATTACTTGCACTAGAAACTGTATTTTTATCAAATTCAAGAATTGTTGCAGCAGCAGAAACTCTATTATATGAAGATTGTACCCTTAATGACCTTTCAGACCCTGCTGGTTGAGCAGATGTATTAAATCTATATGTTCCTATACCTGCTGTAGTTGTTCCAATTCCTACAATTTTAGATTTAACTGAAACTGAATTAGCAGTGATATCATTTTCAAATTTTAATGATAAAACACCAGAATCAATACTTGAGGTAAATGTACCTATAGCATCAGTGGTATTAGTTTCAAAATCATAACTTGAAATATATGAATTAGTTCCATCATGAGTTACATAAAGTTCAGTAATCTTATTTGTATTAGCAAAAGTGTCATTTACTTCTATAGATGCAAAATATGCATCTATTTCGCCAATATTAGCAGATGCCATAACAGNAGTAGTTGGNCCNNATNCAGTACCTGCANTNACNTCTTCACTAAATCCTTCTAAACTAATAAAACCAAAACTAGTTGTTCCTATTCCAGTTCCAACAATAGAAGTNTCATATACCTTTATATTAAGATCAGTAGAGTAAATATCNGTTGGTTCAAATTTTAAAGAATAAAGATCGTTATAATCTCTGTCTCCAATAATATTTACAAGACCCGTTTTATTATCAACAACTTGATTTCCAAATAAAGATCCTTTTTGAATTGTGTAAACATTCTTATTTGTAAAGTCTACAGTGGTAAGTACTTCTGTAAGTTGAATACTATCCTTTGTGCGACCTCCTGCAATAGATGTAGGCACGGTTGCTTGTACTAAAAATCTACCATAAGTATTTGTAAGTTCTAATTTACCATCAGTTTTAATATTATTACTTGCATTAGAAAACTGCGTATTAATATTGTCAATTGTTAGAGCATTATTAGTCTCACATTTAAAGTAATTTACAAGTTCTCTAGTGCTAAATCTAATATATTTTGATCTTTCAGGATTTGTAAGAGTATCGATATCAGAAACAAGATCAAAATCTTTAATAGCATCAACTCTTTTATCTGATGTTAGATCACGTATTATTGATGTTGAATCAGCTGAAGTTGATAATCCAGAAGATGTAGTAGAAGTAATACCAGTATCAGCAAAATTCTTAAGTCCTGAAGTATGAAGTAATCTGTTAACTGGACTTACTAATGCTTGATATTCAATTGGACTTTGAATAGTGTATGATAAATTTTGATAATAATCATTATCTGGAATAACTTGGAAGTCATCATCCAATTTTCCAGTATTTGTAAACCAACCTTTAGTCTTTTTAGATGAATAGTCAACTTTAAATTCCCCTTTGTTTGGGTATAAAGTATTAATAGTAGCTATAGATCCAGTATAAGTTCCTTTAATTTTTTCATTTACCTTAAGATCATATTTACCAATTACCTTAATATAATCATTAGAAATTTTATCTAATTTAAGACCAACATCTTGATATTCATTATTAGCATCTAATACAAATATAGTTTCACCTTCAATAAATGGTGCTGCCTCTTGAGTAAGTGTAAATACAGGAAATTTCTTCTTATTAACAATAGAAGCAAAAGTTTGATTTGTTTTAGCAAGACCTGGATTATTTGCAATATCTTTTATATTAAATTCAAATTGATAAGGATTAAGACCCAATGCTGATGGTCTGCTTATATAAGTGTTAGTTACAGTAAAGAATCTATATCCATTATTTGCAGAGTTAAAAGTAGTTCCATATTCATTTTCAAATCCTTCTACAAAAATTTCATCACCTATTTTAAATGGATCTGTTGTAAATCCAACGATTGGAGTTCCTAAAGTAACTGTTACAATTCCACTTTGAGTATTTGTAACTATAGTATCACCAATTGCTACGGAAGTAACAGAAACACCATTGGTATTATCAACAGTTAATATTTCAGGAACATTTAATCCTTTTGGTGCAGATATAATATCAACACTTTCAATTGCTTGTGTTGATGGACTTACATTTGGTTGTAAGTATCCTGTAGTATTAACTTCTCTAGTAAGTTTATCAATTATGACTAATGTAGGATTAGCAACAAATCCTTGGCCACCACTAACAACATCTAAAGTCTTAAGTACGCCATAATCTCTTAAAGAAATTACTGGAGATAATCTTGCTATGGGCAATAAAGTTTTATCTGAAGCATACTCAAAACCAATGTTATTAATCTTAACATCTTTTATTTGATTAGAAGTAGATGATCTAGGTAATACCTCACCATTTGCTCCTTGAGTAGAAGCAATACTTACAAATTTTGGCATTTGTTTGTATCCTACTCCAGCAAAATCTATCTTGATTTCACTTAAAGGTCCTCTTGCTGTTGGTGAATTTGTAGAATATTTAAAAGTATCTGTAGTTGAAGAATCATAGCGAAGAGATTCTGGTTTTTTATCTAATTGAATAGTAAAGGTAGTGGTTCCAATACCAGCAACTGCATATGAACCTTCATAATCACTATTAACATAAGTAACCCTAGATCCATTTTTAACATCAATATCAGATGTACTAATAAATCCAGATTTTTCTAGATTATAGAATAAGTTAAATGGATTGTCTTTATTATATTTCAATGTAACAGTCGCTGTTACTCCACTACCTACAGTACCATCCCTAGCAATACTAATTACATTTGAACTTCCTATAGATACAAATTTATTAACAAAATCATGATCATGATATAAATTAAAGTCATATCCAGATAAAGATGTGTCTGAAACATCAAATACTAGATTATTATCTCTTACGACAGGAATTGGTGGATTTATTAAAGACAATTCCTGTGCAGTACCACCAACAGATACTAAAGACTTAACTTGTGGTGGATAACTTATAGCATCATAATAGGTGTCTGCTAATTGAATCTTATTATCATCAATTCTATAAACAAAATATGATGAAGAAACAGTTAGTCCCTCAATTGCTGAAAAATCAGTAACACCAATACCAGTATTATAAAATACCTTACTACCAGTTTCAAAATGATGAGAATTTATAGTTAAAATATCTGTAGATGTATTAACACCAGAAGATGTAAACAATACAGGATTAACCAATAACTTTTCAGTTAATGCATTATATTTTAAGGTAATTCCTGCTGAAGTACCAATACCAACTGATTGATCAGGTTTTAATGATAATGTAATAACATCATTACCTAAAAGATTATGATTTGTTGAAACTGAAACTGTTGTATCTATTTTTTCAACGGTTCCAGTTACTTGAGTAAAATTAGATTTGAAAATATATTCAAAACTATCAGTAGTAGCACTTAAGAAGAATAGTCCACCTGCGAGTGTTCCAGTTGTAGATCTTAAATCTGAAAGTTGAGTTGTTATTCCAATATAATCTTCGGATTTATTAATAGCATAAAGATTTTGACTAGTTCCAGAAATTGGTATACTATATCCAGAAACAACAGTTCCATTTGTTGAAACTCCAATATTACCACCACTAGATGCTTTTGTAAGAGTTATTAATTGACCAGTCTTAAATGGATGCTTTGGTAAGTAAATGCTTTGAGTCGGAACAGAGACTTGACTAGCAGTTTCTCCTACAGAAACATATACTGACGTAGATACTCCAGCAACTCCTCCTAAACCAAAAGACTGCTTGGGATTGAAGTAAACAATATCATCTAACTTAGAATCAAAGTAAGTAGTTTTTACTGGTAATGTAATTGATCTTGGTATTGTGGTAACTTCAGTAGAAAGTGTATGAGCAATTCCAGTAATACCTCTCTTAACTCTTAAAATATTTCTATCTTCAAACTTATTAAGAACAGATAATGTTTCTGTACCTATACCAATAGTACTACCAACAGAAATTAAATCTGAAGTTCTACCAACGTAAATATCAGTTATAATTCCTGCTGTTCCATTTAAAGCAACTTCTTTATAAAGAATTGTATTTTCTGTAGTAATACCTAATACATGATTTCCTGCAAGATTTTGAATAGCAGTTGATAATCCAGAAACTATAATAGGAGTATTAAGTGCTAATTCATGAGGTTCTGTAAAGTATGCAGATATTGTATTAGAATCTTTCCATGTAAATTGAACACCAGTAAATGAAGTGTATGTAGTTTCAATAAGCGATAACTCTGGACTATCTACAGATTTAACAACAGCAGTTAAACCATTTCCATTAGTTCCTGTATCATCAAAAACTAAACTATCACCAGCTTTGTAATTATCTCCAACTTTTATAATATCAAGAGATTCTACATCTCCCTGAGAAACTGCTTCTACAACTGAAGATTGTGTAACAATATCGTCCGATTGTACAAAATATGTGGATGAGAATTTATCAGATGATTTATATGGGAAAGTATTTCTAACTAAATCCGAAGAATTAAAATCAAATGATTGTGTAATTTCATCTTCTGCATCTAAAACTACAGGAAGTGACCTATAAGTATGTCCAATAAAATATGGGAAAACTGGTTCTAACTTTCCATTAGAAGCAGTATTAACACCCACAAAATAAGCATATACTCCATCAGGGTATTGTGGTGTTATGCAATATCTACCATTATGCTCATCTAAATCACCAGAAGCATCATAAGAATAGTCCTCTGCAAAAGTTCCTTCTGCAAAAGTCAATAGTGCTGGTCTATCTTCAACTTTAGAAGAATCTAAACTATAACTTGGTTTTAAAAGAGTAACATCAGAATTATCAAAAGCATCAGTATATCCATAAGGACCATATATTGGATTACCATCATAAGCCCACCCTATAATAGGCGAGTGACTGCCTGTAAGATCTCCAAAGTATTCTTTACCTATATCAGTAGAATAACCTACTACAGAGTATCTAAGACCATGTACAGACTGTGTTATAACCTCATCAGTATATCTTGCAGTATATGGTCTTGTTGATTGTATACCACATAATGATAATTTTCTAATATCTGTGTCAAATATAGCATTCTTTCCTGCAGGAATAACTTTTATAGAAGTTTTATCCGTACTAAATCCTGCTCCCCCATTAAGTATTACAGTATCAACTATTCTTAAGTAAGTATCCGATCCTACATTTCTATCAATAATAGGTCTTATCTTAGCACTAAATCCATCACCCTCTACAGATAAAACTGGAGTAGAATAATATTCATTTCCACCAGAATCAATTCTAACTTTTACAACTTTTCCATTTTCAATAATAGGAACTAAAGCTGGAGTGATATCCTTATCACTTCTACCAAGACCATTCTTTAATAGTATTTCTGGTCTATTGTGATAGTTTATGAGAGTAGAAGAACCGTATGATGTTCCCTTTTCATAAAGGAAAGCATCTATTATTTTTCCATCAATAACAGGAGTTAATTTAACAGTCTCAGTTGTTATGCCAGTAGAATATATAACTTCTGCAGTAATTGTAATATCTGGATAGTTAAATGTCTGATATCCAGATCCCTTAGTCGTAAATTTCGTATAATTATTTTGATCAAAGTTAGTTGTTACAGTTCCACCTACTCCAGCATTTGCAATCCTAAATGAATTATCATTTAACTTAATTACCTTATATTCAATTGAAGTAGATAGTCCTGTAATATCAGTAGTTGTTCCACCAGAATAAACTATAGATTCTCCATTCTTAAATCCATGATTTTCAAAAGTAATTGTATCAGTATAAGTGGAAATACCAGTAGACTTAACATAAATTTTTCTGTTTGCATATTCATCACCTGGATCTACTACAGCAATAGAATTTAAAGTATTTTTAGCATTTTTAAGTGTAAACTTATGAGTTCCTGTTTTTGCTACATTAGTAAATCCTATTGTATTAATTCCAGCATTATAATCGGATTCATCTTTAAAAAGATAAACGCTACTTATACCAAGAACTTGAGGATAGTATACAGAACCATCTTCTAATGTTTCATAATCAGCAGCATCACTTCCTTTAAAGGTACCAATACCCAACGCAGGAAAACCATTTCTATTGTAAACTAATGGTTGACCACTTTCTAAATTATGATCATTTGAAAATCTGAGAGTTTCATTAACAGTATCAACATCACCACCATTCCCTATAAGTCTACCATCAAATTCTAATGTTCTGTTCCTTTTTTTAAGTACTGGTCTTAAAATACTATTACCACTATTACCACCAGTAATTTTTACTGAAAGAACATCCTCAATATCAAAATTTTGAGGGTCAACTAAAATTTCTCTAAGATGTCCAGATATAACTGGACGAACCAAAGCAGTTGTTCCAGATCCTGCTTTAATTTCTAATGAAGGTGGATTAACTATATCATATCCTTCACCACCACTAATAACAGAAAACTTCTCTAATGGACCATAGAAAACACTATCAGATGATTTATAGTTTTCAATTTCTACACCATTAATCATCATTCCCACAGGACCAGGAAGAGTTTTTGTATCTTCTCCCGTTTTTAAATTATATGATACTGGGAATTTTTTAAGTAATTCTTGAGATTGAAGTTGTTGGTTATAATGTCTTAATAGAGTAAATGTATGATCTACAAATACTGAACCTGTAATATCCTTAACAGTAAATTCAACACTAGTGCTAGAAGGATTTGCTAGGAAAGATGCTGATGAATATAATTTAATCTTATTAAAATCTACATTTTGTACAAAGTATACTCCTTCAGAGAGTCCTTCAATAGCATTTGTACCATCAATGGTTCCTGGAGTATAATATACTTCATCACCAGTTATGAAAGGAATATTAGATTCGCTAAAAGATATTATTGAATACTTTCTTGTAGTTGAATTATATCCCTGAATTGTATCTCCTACAATCGCACTAGAAATTCCAACTTTAGCAAGACTCTTTGTAATAGCATAAGAAGGTAATCCATTAGTGGCAACGTATAAAAATTCTTCATTTTCATCATATACATTTTGAATATCTGCAGTTAATGAATTATTTCCATATTTAAAACTAACATCGGACGTAGAATATGCTTTATTCAGTACTCTTCGTAGATTATAATCTTTACCATTTTCTGCAACGAATGAATCAGACAACGAAACATCATAACCATCAGCAGATATAGTATTGACCGTAGCGGTCATATCTCCACCAATAAATTCAATAGCCTTTTGTAGAATTAATGGATTACTATTTCTCTCTACAATCTCAACAGTATCACCAACTTTTAGACTTGAAGTATAAGATCTTGATTTTAATTTAAATTCACCAACATTACCTATAATAGTATCCACTATTTCAGATATAGTAGATGTATTATAAATCCAAGAATTTGCTTGAATTTCTTTATTGGATAAATCATTACTTTCTATTCTTTCACCAATACTCTTAATCAGTATTGTTTCACCTTCTAAAGATAATCTATTCTGAGAATTTGAAATAAAATCAGATAAAACTCCAGTAATTCTTAATTCAATTTTTTCATTTGCAGTATCACCATCCTCATATCCATAGATAGTCTCTTCTGATCTTAAATTATCACCATATGCAATTGCAGTTTGAATAGATTGTGTGCCTGTGGTAGAAATTCCTATAAATTGGTTAATTGTTTTATCGGAGTAAACAATATTAGTATTAATACCAGATACAACAACTCCAGTAGCACCAAAACCTATTGTAGAATCTACTGTTATGACAGATGCTCCTACACCAACATCACCTATGACTTTTGTTTTTCCTGGAACTCCAAAAGTTCCAGTAACAAATTCTTCATCATCATATCCAACAAAAATATCTAAAGCATAATATTCAGCATCACCAGCTCCAGATATACCCGTTACAATCTCAACCTCAGAGATTGAAGCACTGGTTTGAGTATCAGTAGATTTAAATATAGTTTGACCTGTTAATTTTACAGGATCTCCCGATATTTTTTCAGCAACTATTCTTTCACGTCTAATATATTTTGCTGAAGAGGGTTTTATTAAAAATTCTTCTAGGTCAATAATTTTTGGATCAGCACCATATAATACTTGAAAGAGTATTCTAAAGGATTCTTCAGTTCCTTTTGCTTCATAAAATGTTCTTGCTTCCTTAATAAAGTTACTAACATCCAAATTAGAAACAAAATCTACATTTTCTAATCCAGGAGTTAAAGTAACTTTAAGTTTTTTATAAAATTCTTGTAAAAATAGAGAACTTAAATTAACAACAACAGCATCATTCTCATGTGTCGCAGTACTAGATGTAGAGAAAACTAACTCGCCTGGAGCATTTTCAGCATGATATGTAGTTATTCCACTAAATCCACGAACACATCCAGTAAAACTATTGGTTGTTAATCCAGTATATGTAACAATTTCATCATCAATCTTAAAAAGACCATATTGATCAGGAAATCCTTTAGTGCTATCAACGTTAATAGTAGTAGCATCTGTAGTAATACCTGCAGAAAGAGCAGTTCTTCCTGTTATTACCTCTGGAGTTAGGTTATCTAACTTTAAATATTGATCTAAATTATCACTAATATCGACTGGACCACCACGATACTCTTGTCCAATATAATATTGCTTTAAAAAATCAGCAGTCTTAGGACTTTCAGATAATATAAACTCTGGAAGTTGATTATCAATTAATTGCTGAACTTGTACTCTCTTATCAATACCTGTTGTGATCATATTATTCTCTTGTTAATTCTCCATTGTTATAACTTGATGTAACATTATATCCAAGACCAGATATTTGTTCGCCAGATGTAATTGTATCCTTAACCATATTTATCGAACTAGTTGCAATGCCAAATTTCAGATATAAATCCTGAAGACCTATAACATCGTTAGATTCAGGAAATGCCTGAACTTCAATAATATTATTTTCTTTTTCAGTAGATATTATATTAATAGTAGTAAGATTTATTTCACCTTTTACATAATCTACTGTACCTGCATTCGCTACAATCACTATTTTTGATAGATCTGCTATATCTTCCCTTACAATTTCAATTGTTCCTGTTTTTTTGTCTGAATTTGGAACATCTGTAAGATAAACTGTGTCAGTTAAACCCAAAACCTTAAATCCAGTGCTTTTTATGTTTAATCCGCCTGGTTTTACATTAAATTGGTTACCAAAACATAATTCATACTGTGCAAATTGATTTACAAGAGCATTTAAGTTTCTTCTCATCCGTATTCTTGTAATATTGGATGTTATTGCATCACTAATATCGTCAATAACGGTCAAAACCTTACTATACTTAAATCTTCCTCCAAATTTGTTAAGATCAATGGAATTTGAGTAAGTTGTAAGTCCCTGAATGACTTCTGATCTCAAACCATCAACACTTTCAACCTTAGAAGAGTTATAATAGATGTATGATTCTGCCTCAATATACAAAACTTTCAAATCTAGGATTTTTTGGTTAATTCCAGTCAAAGAATATTGCTTCAAATCGGAAAGTATCTGATTTTTATCAAAATCGGACACAAAATCTCCATTTTTTGGTTTAATTGTAAGAAAAACACTTCCAAATTCAGGTGGATCCATCTCTTCACCACCAACTACAGAAACACTTTCAGTATTTGGGTAAATTTGTTGAATAATTGTCTCATAATCTCTTGATGTAACTGCTCTGTACTGTGCCGAATACAGTCTAGGAGCATAGTATTTGATAGAATCAAGGGATTCTATATCTCCACCGTTACTTGCACGTGAAACCGTGTTTACTGAGGGTGCCGAAGTAGGAGAAATGCTATTATTATTGGCATCTGCTATACTTCCAGAGAAAGTAAAGTTACTTGGACCATCTCCTTCTTTACCATCAGTAATAATATACTGTACAGTGACCTTTGCTTCGTTTTCTAACTTCTTACCAAAGATACCATCACCAAAAAGTAGTTCATATCTCTCATCTTGTACCTCTTGTATCAAGTATATCTCTGAATTTTTGTCAATATTTAAAATATTATCAACTTTGTTATACAAAACACCCTTTCCTGTACGATATACACCAGATGAAATAGGTGTATTGATGTATACAACGATTGTAGAGGTATCAATATAGGAATTATCTAATATAAACCTTTGATCAATTGACCCATCAACAATAAATTCCTTTGAAAGATAGGTTCCTTGGTATACTGTAATTGGATTAACACTAGTTCCAAAGTTAGCAGCATTGGATACAAGGGATGCTTCTATATCATCAGGTATAGAAAAACTATATGTACTATTTGATTGGTTTCCAGTGCAGACTAGACCTGCTTTTAAGTAGATTGCTTGAGTATCTTTATCAGATGATAGATCAGTTGTTATAGGAAAGTTAACAGATGCTTTAGCAGCAGTCCTAGAACGAGGTACATAACCCACATTACGTGCTAAAGAAACAACATTTTCCCTAACAGTAGCAGAATCCAAGAAGGATTCGTTAATAACCATGTTAGAGTTAATGGCAGTAATGTAAGTATTGTATGCTAACGTATCAATTAAGACCGAAAAGTTAGAACCTTCAAAGTCAAATCCCGTAAATTCGGAATTCGCACGAAGATAACTCTTAATTGATTCTTTTATCTGATCGAAATCAAGATTTGTAAACTTAGTAAAAGGCATATTATCTAGTGGCTTCTAATATGTATTGAAATGCTTGAGAAGGAAACTGCTGTCCGATGATATCGAAGTATATATTAACCTCAAATTCGTTTTGATCTGGTCTAGGAAACACTTCTACATTTAAATTTTCAACTCTAGGTTCAAAATTTTCTATTGTAGTTTGTATTTGTTTCTCTATAACTGATGCTGTACCAAAATCAACGAAGTCAAAAAGACTGCTCCTTATATCAGTACCTAAGATAGAGTTAAAAAACCTTTCTCCAGGAATAGTCTGAACTAAGTTCCTTACAGATTTCTTAATTGCGTTCTCATTCTTAATAACTGTAAGGTCATTTGTGACGGGATGAGGGTTAAAAGATAGACTAATATCCTTAAATGCTCTGGATATCCTCGTTTTCATTCATTTAGCAGTAGTTTTCTAGATTTATTTATACTGCTTTCTTCAGAAATATTTTATGGCATTAAAAAAACGCCTCTTTCGAGACGCTTTTCGCTATTTTCCTTGTCCTCTAGGTCTTTTACGAGCCGAGTTACGGGATGTGGCAGAGTATTTGGAGTGCTTTCCGTTCCCTTGACGAGATTTTTTCGGGATTGCCTCAACGAATATCTCTCCACTAAGTCCTGTTTTTGCTTTTGCCATTAAAAATTACTCCTTTAACATTTCATGTCTTAGATCAGTCGGATGAGGTTCTCCAGTTTCGTAAAACTTTTGTGATAACTCATCCATTTTCTCAAAGAACTCATCTTCTGTAAGGTTCTCAAAGATTAAAGAGTCCTTACAGTAGATATTGTACTTATATGACTCTTGATTTTTCATGTCCTACACGTATCCGAGGGTCACACCAGATTTCAAAACCTGCTTCCTTCGCATCAAGACAGAAAGAAACGTCCTCACCGCACATATCCTGCACGTCTCCTGATTCAAAAACCTGCATCTTGGGTGCGAACCAAGGATAAGTCATTTCCTCATGCTCGAAGACTCCTTTCTTAATCAATAACCAACCGAAACCTGTATAGTCTACTGTGAAAGGTTTGCGACGTTTGGATATACTTTCGATAGTTTCGTGATTCATCACTCCACCATTACTACGAAAATCATCCTCTTCTAACCAATGTGCTACAGAAGTAGTCTTACCATCTTCGGTACAATACCATCCTGCTGCAATGT
>PCBP01000016.1 GCA_002730985.1 Flavobacteriales bacterium
AAGTGTATCTAACTCTTTTTTTAAACTAAAATAACAGTAAGATGTAAGAAAGAAATTTTGAGAATTTAGATCTCTCAATGATGTCGATTTAAATAACAACCTCATTTAAAATACTATCAAATAAGAGCCTTCCATCTTGATTATTTAGTTCGCCATCAGACGCTCTTTCAGGATGAGGCATCATGCCAAACACATTCCTTTCTCTATTGCATACGCCAGCAATATTACTAAGTGAGCCATTAGGGTTAGCTTCATGTGTAATATTACCATATTCATCAGAATATTTAAAAAGTATCTGATCATTATCAATTAATGATTTTAAAGTCGCTTCATCTGCAAAATATCTTCCTTCACCATGAGCTATAGGAATTTTAACTGCTGTTTCACTATATTTATTTGTTACAAGTGTATTCCTATTTATTGCTTGCAAGTAAGTGTTTTTGCAAATAAATCTATGGGATGTGTTATGTAAAAGCGCTCCAGGCAACAACCCGCTTTCAGTTAATATTTGAAACCCATTGCATATCCCCATTACATACCCACCAGCATTTGCAAAAGCTATTATCTCATGCATAATAGGAGAGAATTTAGCAATAGCTCCAGACCTTAAATAATCCCCATAAGAGAACCCTCCAGGAAGAATAATAAAATCAACCTCTTGCAAATCAGTGTCCTTATGCCAAAGTTTCACTACATCCTGCTGCATGATTTTTTCCAAAACATACACCATGTCCATATCACAATTAGATCCAGGAAATATAACTACACCAAATTTCATAAGCTTAAATTTTTATTAGCGCAAATTTACACATTAAAAACAATCATATATTTATAATAGAAAGAAGAAATCACTAACAAGGAAAATAAGATGTTTGCAATTCTCCTGCTTTTAGTATACACAAAATAATTACTAATAATTATTGCTAGCGGAATTTTTGTAAAATAAAAATACTCCCAGTTCGAATAAGCAGCAATAATTATACTAATAATAAAAAACCAAATGATTGTCATAAATGTTCTCCTTGATCTAATACTTTTTTTATACAGCCACGTAAAAAGTTCAAAGAATGAAAAAACTACTACTAATAGCAATATTATTAACCAAACTATTTTTGATAAATGTGCTCCCTCAATAACTAAAAAAGTAATCTGATTAAAATCAAGAATTTTAGGAAAAATAAAAGGGGAATCTGTCATAAAAAGGAAAACAAAATAAAATAAGTAGGGGGTGGCTCCACCTAATAAGATAATAACAATAATTCGCCAATTAAGGTTATTATAATTAATACCACTAATAATCAGCAGTAGGATTAAGCAGATTAAGTTGGGACAAATAAAGGTTGTGACCCCTAAGATTATTGAAGCATTATAAAACTGGGAGAATGGGAGGTCTTTTTGATAGCTCTGCAGTAAAAAATTAAATAAGAACAGCAAAAGAAAAGACGATATCCAAACCTCGACAGTATTAATAAAGGGGCTGGTAATTAAAATAAATACACATCCAATTACTAAATTCTCTTTTCGAATAATATTTTTCTCATAAATGATATTATTAAGCCCCATGCTTAGAAAAAAAGGAATAGATATCCCCATTAGCAATACAATAAAGGGGTGTAAATAAGAATGAGTGAATACAGTATCTATTCTAAAGTGAATTAATGGCAAAAGACCAAATAGCACACAAAAGATAATAAAAAAAAGTATTATTGAAGGTTTGGGATTTATAAGGTGTTTTAAAAACATTCTAGTTGCTAAAAAATATTTAAATTTGCCACGGTAAATTTAAAACAAAAATTATGAAAGAGGTGTTTTATACAATTGGTGATTTTTTTGGCTTAATTTTCAATGGTGTTGAAGCTCTAGGAAATATGCCAAACTATATTTATATAGGTGTTATTTTTGTCTTTCTAGTAGTATGGACAACTAAGATGTTAAAGCATAGAAAGGACAATGAAGAGCACGCCTCCTCATAAATCAAAACCTATATCCTTACGATAATACTTCCCTTCAAAAGAAATTTTTTCTGCGGTTTCATATGATTTTTCTAGTGCACTATTAATTGTTGCTCCAAAAGAAGTTAATGCCAAGACTCTACCTCCATTTGTTTTAATACAACCATCATTCTTTGTGCCTGAATGAAAAATAAGACTAGTATCAATTGATTCCATTCCTGATATTTCTTTCCCGTTTTCATAAGACTGTGGATAACCTCCAGAAACAAGCATCACTGTTGCAGCGAATTCATTAGTAATTTCTAAATCTTTCTCACTAAAAGTCCCGTGATTAATACCCTTAAGAAGATTTAATAAATCAGATGTGATTCTTGGTATCACTACTTCAGTCTCAGGATCACCCATTCTTACATTGTATTCAATAACTTTTGGCTCACCTTTTACATTTATAAGTCCAAAGAATATAAAGCCTTTGTACGTGATATTCTCGCTTTTAAGTCCTTCAATCGTAGGTCTTATAATCTCTCTTTCTACTTTTTCAATATAAAACCTGTCTGCAAAAGGAACGGGAGAGATTGCTCCCATTCCTCCTGTATTTAAACCAGTATCTCCCTCTCCAACCCTTTTGTAGTCTTTAGCTGAAGGCAATATTTTGTATGACTCACCATCTGTTAATACAAAAACAGAAAGTTCTACACCATCAAGAAACTCTTCAATTACTACTGTTGAGGATGCCTCTCCAAATTTAGATTTAGTAACCATAGCTTCTAATTCATTTTTTGCATCTTCAATATTTTCAAGAATCAAAACTCCTTTGCCAGCAGCAAGTCCGTCTGCTTTTAATACATAAGGGGCATGTAGACTATCAATAAAATCATATCCTTCATTTAGATTTTCTTTAGTAAAAGCCTGATACCTTGCAGTAGGTATGTCATGCCGCATCATAAATTCTTTTGCAAATTTCTTACTGCCTTCTAATTGCGCTCCATCTGCTGATGGCCCAATTAATGAGATGCTTCTTAACTTAGAGTCTTGCTGAAAAAAGTCATAAATACCATTGACTAAAGGCTCTTCTGGCCCTACCAAAACTAATTCCACTTCTTCAGCAAGAACAAACTCTTTAATACTTTTAAAATCATTTACATTAATATCCACATTTTCGCCTACCTCTCCTGTACCAGCATTCCCAGGAGCAATAAATAATTTATTACAACTACTGCTTTTTGCTATTTTCCAAGCAAATGCATGCTCTCTTCCTCCACTCCCTAATATTAATATATTCATATTTTTTATTCTCGTGCCATAGCACTCAAGATTTCCTCTGTTAATTCCATATTATGAAAAACCTGTTGGACATCATCATTTTCTTCTAACAAATCTAGCAATTTTAACACTTTCTCTGCTTGTTCAGCCGTGATTTTTTTAGAACTATTTGGAATTCTATGTAATTCAGAGTTTACAATCTCTATGTCTAACTCCTCTAATTTAGTTTGCATATTATTAAAATCCGAAAAATCACAGTATACTGTTAAAGCCTCCTCATCGGCATCTAATTCTTCTAAGCCAGCATCTATAAGCTCCATCTCTAGATCCTCAATATCTATAGTGACATTCTTATTTTCAATAGTAAAAACCCCCTTTCTATCAAAAATAAACTTTAAGGACCCATTTATCCCTAATGCACCATCACATTTACTAAAGTATGAACGAACATCTGCAACTGTTCTATTATTATTATTTGTTGCACAATCAACAAATACAGCAATTCCATAAACAGCATAACCTTCTAAAGATATTTCTTCATAATTAGCAGTATCTTTATCACTTGCTTTTTTAATAGCACGCAATACATTATCTTTAGGCATATTTGCCGACTTTGCATTCTGCATCACCTGTCTTAGCCTAGAATTAGTGTCAGGATCAGTCCCTCCTTCTTTTACAGCCATTACGATATCTTTTCCAATCCTAGTAAAAATTTTGGCCATTTTTGACCATCTTTTCATCTTTCTAGCTTTTCTAAATTCAAATGCTCTTCCCATAGTTTATATCTTAATCATCTAATTTTAATACCGATAAAAATGCTTCTTGAGGGATTTCAACATTACCTACTTGTCGCATTCTTTTCTTCCCCTTCTTTTGTTTTTCTAAAAGTTTTCTTTTTCGTGAAATATCTCCTCCATAACATTTTGCAGTCACATCTTTTCTTAGTGCTTTTACTGTTTCTCTAGAGATAATCTTAGATCCAATTGCTGATTGTATAGCAATATCAAATTGCTGCCTAGGGATAAGTTCTTTTAATTTTTCACATAACTTTTTACCTAAACTATATGAATTAGTTTTATGAACCAGTGCAGATAATGCATCAACTGGATCACCGTTTAATAAGATATCTAACTTAGCCAAAACTGACACTCTATATCCTATTGGAGAGTAATCAAATGAAGCATATCCTTTCGAAATTGATTTTAATTTGTCATAAAAATCAAAAACTATTTCTCCTAGAGGCATCTCAAAACTAAGCTCAACCCTGTCAGTTGTTAAATAAATCTGATTTTTCAACTCTCCTCTTTTTGTAATGCACAGGCTCATTACTGGCCCAATAAAATCAGATTTTGTAATAATCTGAGCGCGAATATAAGGCTCCTCTACACTCTCTAAAATACTTGGATCTGGATAGTCTGAGGGGTTGTGAATTTCTATTTTTTTTCCAGCTTTTGTATATGCATAATAAGATACGTTAGGAACCGTAGTGATAACTGTCATCTCAAATTCTCTTTCTAATCGCTCTTGGATAATCTCCATATGTAACATGCCTAAGAAGCCACATCTGAACCCAAATCCAAGTGCTGCAGATGATTCTGGCTCAAAAGTTAATGATGCATCATTTAGCTGCAGCTTTTCCATGGAATTTCTAAGCTCTTCAAAATCTTCAGTATCGACAGGATAAATACCTGCAAATACCATTGGCTTTACCTCTTCAAATCCTTTTATGGGCTCAATAGCAGGATTATCAACAGTTGTAATTGTATCCCCTACCTTTACCTCTGTTGCTGTTTTAATTCCTGAAATAATATAGCCAACCTCACCTGCTTTTAAAGAATTCTTTGGAAATTGTTTAAGTCTTAATGCTCCAACTTCATCTGCATGATAATTCATGTCAGTTGCCATAAACTTAACGCTTTGCCCTTTTTTAATCTCACCATTTACTACTTTAAAATAAGCCTCCACACCTCTAAAAGTATTGTACACCGAATCAAAGATCATAGCTTGCAAAGGCATATTAGAATCTCCATTTGGATGTGGGATCCTTTCTATAATAGCAGATAAAATATCCTGAATACCTTTGCCAGTTTTAGCACTTGCCGGTATAATATCTTCTTTCTTACACAAAGTCAAATTAGTAATTTGATCCTTTACTAATTCAGGTTCAGCTGAAGGCAAGTCAATTTTATTTAAGATAGGAATAATTTCTAAATCATGTTCCAGTGCTAAATAAAGATTAGAAATAGTCTGTGCCTGAATCCCTTGTGCTGCATCAACGATTAACAATGCTCCTTCACAAGCGGCAATTGATCTTGATACTTCATAAGAAAAATCAACATGCCCAGGAGTATCAATCAAATTTAATATATAATCTTGACCATTATAAGTATATTCCATTTGGATGGCATGACTTTTAATAGTGATTCCTCTTTCTTTTTCAAGATCCATATTATCAAGTACTTGATCCTCCGCCTCTCTTTCTGTAACGGCCCCTGTAAATTCTAATAACCTATCAGCCAAAGTAGATTTACCATGATCAATATGGGCAATAATACAGAAGTTCCTAATATTTTTCATAAGATACAAAAGTACGTTTTTTCAATTATATCAAGTAATATATGATTAATGGAAATACTTACTATATTTGGAATCTAAAATACAAATTATGAGGCCAGTAAATATTGATAAGAAGAGACATCTAATAAAAGCTATATCTTGGAACTTGTTAGCAATGACTACCACTTATTTAGTTTTAACAATTCTGCCACCTTATTTTGGGCTTCAAGGGATTTCAAAAGAAGGAGCTGGGTTTCTGACTATTGTGGATAGAGTAATTAAATTAATTTTGTATTACGGACATGAAAGAGTTTGGTTTACCTCTAACTGGGGCGTTATTAAACCAAATAAAAATTAAACAAACTGTCTCTACTTTCTAACTATATAATTAATCTGATGTCGTTCAGATTCAGCCATTTTCTCTTCCAATTCTTCATCTATTTCCCACTGGTACTTTATGCGTTTAGGCCCCTCGTCTCTATAAAAGATAGCTACTAAAATACCAGCCGCAAAACCTGCTAAATGGCCTTCCCATGAGATAGGCGCTTCAGTAGGCAAAATGCCCCAGATCATAGAACCATATAAAAATATAATGATTAGACTTACTGCTGCTAATCTTGGATTCTTACGGATAACCCCACTAATAAACAGAAAAGAAGCAAGAGCATAAATTATTCCACTAGCGCCAATATGAAATGATGGTCTTCCAATAATCCAAAGCCAAAATCCTGAGATAACAAATAACCAAAAAAAGATTTGCATTGCTATTTTCCGATATACAGAAAATAGCAATGCTCCAAGAATTAATATTGGATAGGAATTATTAAATAAGTGTGTAAGATCCTTATGAATAAAAGGAGAAAAAAAAATCCCTTTTAGTCCATTAAATGTTTGAGGAAAGACTCCAAATTTAATCAATGACAGATCAAATTGGAACTCAATCAGTTTCACTAACCACATTAATAAAAGAAATAGGAATGGGATCCGTAATATGCTGAAAATTTCTTTTTTATCTGATTTCTTCATACGCAAAATTAAAAGGTAAAAGTAATTAAATTATGCGTATAAATTGTATTTTTACATGGCCATGGAAAATGAAAAAAAATTATTCCTTTTAGATGGGTTTGCTCTTATTTATAGAGCCTATTTTGCATTTGCCAAGAATCCAAGAATAAATTCAAAAGGGCTTGATACTTCTGCAATATTCGGATTTACAAATACACTTAATGAGGTAATCCGCAAGGAAAATCCATCACATATTGCAGTAGTTTTTGATAGAAGCGCTCCAACTAAGCGTCATATTGAATATCCAGAGTACAAAGCTCAAAGAGACGCAATGCCAGATGGCATCAGAGAAGCTCTTCCCTATATAGATAAGTTATTAGAAGCATTCAACATCCCCAAACTTTACAAAGATGGGTTTGAAGCGGATGATGTAATTGGTACATTAGCAAAAAAAGCAGAGGAAAAAGGCTATAAAACCTACATGATGACTTCTGATAAAGATTTTGCTCAATTAGTTTCTGAGAATATCTTTATGTATAGGCCAGGAAATAAATGGCAACCTACAACTATTTTGGGGGTGCCTGAAGTGCTCGAAAAATTTAATATTACAAGAATTGACCAGGTGATTGATTTCTTAGGCATGATGGGTGATACTGCAGATAATATCCCTGGAATTCCCGGAGTGGGCAAAAAGACAGCTCAGAAATTCCTAAAAAAATATGACACTATGGAGGGTCTGTTTGCAAATTCGAATGATTTAAAAGGTAAAATGAAGGAAAATATTGAATCTTCAGAAGCAATAGGCTTATTATGTAAGAAGTTAGTAACTATTATTACTGATGTGCCTATAGGGCTTGATGAAAATAATTTAAAATATGAACCCATAAACATAAAAAAGACAACCGAACTTTTTGAGGAATTAGAATTCAGAACACTTTTACAAAGAATAACTCCTAAAAAAGAAACAGCTTCAACTGAAAATTCAAGCCAATCAGCGCAGTTTGAATTATTCTCGCAATCTAATTCAAAAATCAAAACGAACATTAACCTTAGTGAATTTGACTTTATTGAAGACATACAAGAAACTAAAGATATTATCATAGAGATCAGGAATCATAAAGAATTCTCCTTCCAGTTAATTACAGATACTGACAATGCTTTAACTGGTAAAATAACAGGAGTAGCAGTAAGCTATCTTAGAAATAAAAGCTATTACTTTCCCTTTAACGACTCTAATAAAGGGCTGATAAGAAATCTTCTTAATGATGAAACACTTAAACTAATTGGCTTTGATGTAAAATCTGCAATCAAAATTCTTAACAGACATGATATTGAAATAAAAGGAAAACTATTCGATGTGCAGATTGCTCATTACCTACTACATCCTGATACGAGAAATTCATTAGATATAATTTCAGAAAACTATTTAGGAATTATCTTAACAGAAAAAAGCAGCATCTTAGGTAAGGGTAAGACAAAGCTTCTATTTTCCGAACTAAAAGCAGATTTAATAACTAATTATGCTTGCGAAAGATCTCTTTCCATTTTTAATCTTTTTAAAATACTTGAAAAAGAAATGATAGAAAGCAGAGTTATTGATTTATTTGAAAAAATGGAACTGCCACTATCAGAAGTTCTTGCAAGAATGGAACTTGAAGGAATAGCACTCGACGTAAAGATGTTAGATAACCTTAGTGTGGAACTTACAAAAAAACTAGAAATAATTACCTCTACAATTCACAATCTAGCTGGTACAAAATTCAATATAGCTTCTCCTAAGCAAATGGGAGAGCTGCTTTTTGAAAAAATGAAACTCAATAAGAAACCTAAAAAAACAAAATCAGGGCAATATGCAACATCAGAGGAAGAACTTCTAAAGTTAAAAGGCAAACATCCTATAATTGAAGAAATCTTAACTTTCAGGGGAATAAAGAAATTACTTTCTACATATGTAGATGCATTACCTAATTTAGTTAATACTGAAACGCATAGAATTCATACTACATTTAATCAATCTGTTGCCTCTACAGGTCGTCTTTCATCAGTCAATCCTAATATCCAAAACATTCCTATTAGAACAGAAATAGGCATGAAAGTACGTGAAGCTTTTGTTCCAAGAAATAACACCTTTACTCTAATGTCAGCCGATTATTCCCAAATTGAACTTAGAATAATGGCGTCTTTAAGTAAAGATGAAGGAATGCTTACAGCTTTTAACAATGGGATTGATATACATTCAGCTACTGCAGCCAAAGTTTATAACGTTCCGGTAGAGGAAGTTGATAGGATTATGCGTTCAAATGCAAAATCTGTAAACTTTGGAATTATCTATGGTATTTCCGCATTTGGCTTGTCTCAAAATATTGGAGTTAGCCGAAAGGAAGCGGGGGAAATCATCAATAATTATTTTGAGCAGTTCCCTAAAGTCAGAGAATATATGCAGTGGTCCATTGATCAAGCTAGAGACAAGGAATATGTAGAAACTATTATGGGAAGAAGAAGATATCTGAAAAATATTAATGCCAAAAATGGTATGATAAGAGCAATGGCCGAAAGAAATGCTATAAATGCACCAATACAGGGATCTGCAGCTGATATTATCAAAATAGCAATGATTGAAGTTGATAAAGAGATAGTCAAAAGAAATATGAAATCAAGAATGTTATTACAAGTACATGATGAATTGATTTTTGATATGCACAAATCTGAAGCAGACGTATTAAAGTCTCTTGTAAAAGAGAAAATGGAACAGGCTGTTAGTTTGCAAGTTCCATTAATTGTCGATATAGGTGAAGGAGATAATTGGCTAAAAGCTCACTAATTCTGTCTTCTAATAAATAGTAAGTACAAAACTACAAAGGCAATAACTCCTATAAAAGCAGGGCCAGCATCCTGAATATTGCCAACTGGGTCCCATCCAAGTATTTTCTCATCAATTAATAATTGCACAATAACTCCTAAACATAGAAACTGAATACCTATAGATATTGCTGATACTAATAGCTTTTTAAGATCTGAGAATATATTATCCATTTTATTTTATTTTATATGTTGGTAAATATAGAAAATAAAATAGCCCTACAATCGCAGGGCTATTTTATTAAAAAACATCTATGTTATTTTACTTAGCTGTCAATAGATTCCATAAAACACATAGGCCAACTAATCCTGCAAATCCTGCACTTCCAAGACCGTTGATAACTCCCATTACATTGTCAATAACAGAAATTCCCATTAGTGCGCCTCCTCCATAAAGGATTTCTACTGCAACACCAAGACCTAAAACTGTCATGATTAAACCTGTTAGGCCCTTAAAGAACCCATTCATGTACTTAAATACTCCGTCCATAATTTAAAATTAATTTGGTTAATACTGAGGCCAAACTTAGAACATAATTTGCTTGATGCTAAAATAGTTGATAAAAAATCTTTAAAAACTACATTTCTTATATATCTGATTTTTTTAAGTCACAATTATCTTTAAATAAAAGAAAATCAAACAGTTATATTTATAATACTAATAATCAAACCATTAAAATTATTAGGTTTTTAAACAAAAAATTGTTAAAAATTACAAAAAAATATAACATGCTGATAATCAGTGTTTAAAGTCGTTTTTATTGCTAAAAACAGAACAAAACAACTAATTTATATCAACATCTCGCATTGAGAGTATATTTTGATGATATTTAGTATAATTTTGGATAATATAAAGCAATTTTTGAGCTACAGTTCTGGTGTTTTCTAGCTGATTATTATTGTAATAGTTGGTAAATTTGCTTAAAAGGGGGAATAAATTAACATCTGCGTCTCTTATTTCTGCCTGCATTCTAGTGTCAACTATACCTGGGGAAACAGAGAAGACAGTTAAGTCTCTATGTTTTTCTTCAGTGATAACATGTGTTAGTCTATCTAGTGCTGCTTTAGTTGCACAATAAGTACTCCAAGAAGCAATAGCATTTTTACTCGCCCCAGAACTAATATTAATTATCAATTTTTTATTTTGATTAAAGCGACTAATAAATAGAGCGCATAATATAGTAGGAGATATAATATTAAGATTATAATCATTAATGATACCTGTATGATCTTTAAGATGCAAAGGCATAATTTCACCAATGGTAGCTGCATTATTTATAAGTAGCACTTCAGCATTGCCAACCTTTGGAAAAGAGAGTTGTTTCACCTCTTTTAGGTTAGAAAGATTGATTCTAGTAAAAGTAAAATTTTGATGTCTAATAGTATTTGTTCTTGAATATCCAAATACAATATAATTTTCACTAAGTAACAGTTCAGTAATTGCCTTACCAATTCCTTTACTGGATCCTGTTATGAAAGCTACTTTATGCAATTACAACTTCGCTAATGATTGCTCTAAATCCTCAATTAGATCAGAAATATCCTCTATACCAACACTTAAACGAATTAAGGAATCAACTACACCAGTTTTCTCTCTTTCTTTTTTTGGAATTGCAGCATGAGTCATGCTTGCAGGATGACCACATAATGATTCTACACCCCCCAAACTTTCAGCAAGCGTAAAATAATGCATATTTGAAACTACAGTTATAGCATCTTCTAACCTATTACCTTTAATATTGAATGAGACCATCCCTCCAAAATTATCCATTTGTGTTTTAGCAATTTCATGATTTGGGTGTGTCTTGAATCCTGGCCAATAAACACTATCAACTTTTGAATGATCTTTTAAGAAACGAGCAATTAGTTCTCCATTTTCACAATGTCTTTGCATTCTAAGGTGTAGAGTCTTTATGCCTCTCAACACTAAGAACGAATCCATAGGGCCTGGAACAGCTCCACATGAGTTCTGAATAAAAGATAATTTTTCGGCTAAGGCATCATCTTTACAGATGGCAGCTCCCATTACTACATCAGAGTGGCCTGCCATATATTTAGTAAGAGAATGCATAACAATATCAGCCCCTAAGTCTAAAGGCCTTTGCAAATAAGGAGTAGCAAAAGTATTATCCACCACAAATGTGAGACTGTTCTTTTTTGATATCTGAGCTAAGGCCGTAATATCAATAATATTTAGCATTGGATTTGTTGGGGTCTCTGCCCAAAGCATTTTAGTATTCTTATTTATAAAAGATTCTATATTTTTAGAATTTTCCATCCCAATAAAGTGAAATTTGATCCCGTAATTTGCAAATATTTTAGTAAAAACCCGATAAGTCCCCCCATACAAATCATTAGTAGAGATAACTTCATCACCAGGAGAGAGCAATTTAATGATAGCATCAATAGCTCCCAGTCCACTCCCAAAACAAAGTCCAAATTTTCCGTTTTCTAGAGATGCTAAATTTTGTTCTAAGGCATTTCTTGTTGGGTTTCCTGTTCGTGAATATTCATATCCTTTATGATCTCCAGGAGATGCTTGAATATATGTTGAGGTTTGATAGATTGGCGTCATTATTGCTCCAGTTGTTGGATCGGCCTGCTGCCCTGCATGTATTGTTTTTGTTCCGAATTTCATTTTTTTTGGTTTAATTTTCTTTAAGCAAAAGTATTAAAAGTTGTGGCATTAAATTTTACTTTTGTTTAAAAATACCACAATTGAATAAAAATGTTTTAGCACACATATCATTAATTTTTGCAAATTTAATTTACGCAATCAATTTTACGTTTGCTAAGGATGTAATGCCTAATTTTATTATGCCTTCAGGCTTTATCTTACTAAGAGTTATTGGGGCACTTTTTTTATTCGCTCTTTCCTATTTTTTATTTGTTAATGAAAAAGTAGAAAGGAAAGATATTTTGCGATTAGCAATATGTGGGATTTTTGGAGTTGCAATTAATCAACTCTTTTTCTTCGAAGGACTTAACTTAACCGCCCCTATAAATGCCGCAATTGTAATGACAATTAATCCCATTTTAGTGATTTTGCTCTCCTTCTTCATTATAAAGGAAGCCATAACTTTCAGAAAAATTTTGGGAGTCTTATTAGGATTAACGGGAGCAGCTATACTTATTTTAAAAGGGGGTAGTGTTGATTTCTCTTCGAATCACCAAACAGGAAATTTATTTGTATTCATTAATGCCTCTAGTTATGGTTTATATTTAGTTTTTGTAAAACCACTAATGCAAAAATACCACTTAATTACAGTTTTATTTTATGTCTTTGGTTTTGGGCTTTTGTATGTAACGCCTTTCGGACTTAACAGCTTAATGAATGTAGAATGGGCAATTATCCCATCTAATATTTATTTAGAGATTGCTTTTGTGGTGTTTTGCACAACTTTTATTGCCTATTTACTGAATTCATTAGCATTAAAACAGCTAAGCCCAACTACCGTGAGTATTTATATTTATTTACAACCTATTTTAGCTTCAATATTTGCTATTTACTGGGGATCGGACTATCTGGATAAGGAAAAAATTATAGCAGCGTTCTTTATTTTTTTAGGTGTTTATTTAGTAAGTGTTCGTTCATTAAAGCAAAGGAAAGACAAACTTTCCTAAATTTGTAAAAATTTTATAAGATGATACAATCTATGACAGGCTATGGAAGAGCCGAAATTAATCTGGAAAACACAAATTTTACTATTGAAGTAAAATCACTTAACTCGAAACACATAGATACTAATATAAAGATGTCATCTATATATAGAGACAAAGAAATTGGGCTTAGAAATTTGATTTCAGAAAAGCTGCAAAGAGGAAAAATTGAGCTTTCAATTTGGAGGGGAAAATCAGCATCTTCCTCCAATTATACTTTGAACAATGAAGTAATCAAAGGGTATTATCAGGAAATATTAAAATTAGGAACCGATTTGAATTTAAAGAATACTTGGAGCTTCAATTTTTTTAGATTAAATCAGCCTGAAATTATTCCAGCGTTATTAAAACTTCCTGATGCAATCCAAAAAGGAGAAGAAGCAAATGAAAATGAATGGAATGAAATACAGAAAGGAATAGATGCTGCAATTGCCGATTTATTAAAATTTCGCTTGGTTGAGGGGAAAAAATTAGAAACAGACATCCAGTCCAGAATACATAAACTTACTGAGTTACTACAAGATATTGCTCCTTTTGCAAGTTCAAGAATTGAAAAAACAAAGGCCTCATTAAAAGATAAACTGGCAGAAATATCAAGTAATAATATTGATAAAAACAGATTTGAACAAGAATTAATTTATTATTTAGAAAAACAAGATATAACAGAAGAACAAGTAAGATTAAATGCACACCTAAATTATTTTAGAGAAACAATGGGTTCAGACTCTCAAAATGGCAAAAAGTTAGGATTCATAAGTCAGGAAATAGGCAGAGAGATCAATACGATTGGCTCTAAATCTGCAGATGTGGATATGCAAAAAATTGTGGTACAAATGAAAGATGAATTAGAAAAAATCAAGGAACAGCTTTTAAATATTTTATAGTGAAAAAACTAATTGTGATATCAGCACCATCAGGAGCAGGAAAAACTTCAATTGTCCATTATTTACTAAAGAATATACCAGAGCTTTCTTTTTCAATTTCTGCCTGTAGCAGAGAAAGAAGAGTTGATGAAATTAATGGTGAAGATTATTATTTCTTAGGGATTGATGACTTTAAAAATAAAATACAAGAAGATGCTTTCTTAGAATGGGAAGAAGTATATAAGAATCAGTTTTACGGAACACTAAAATCAGAGCTAAAAAGGATCTCGAAGCAAGGAAAGATATGTATTTTTGATGTAGATGTAGTTGGAGGATTAAATATAAAAACACAATATCCTAAAGAAAGTTTAGCTATTTTCATCATGCCTCCATCAGTAGATACATTAAGAGAAAGGTTAAGGTGTAGAGGCTCAGAGTCTAAAGAAAGTTTGGAAATTAGAATAAATAATGCAGAACAGGAAATTGCAAGACATAATGAATTTGATATAGTAATAGTAAATGATGATCTTAATATTGCCTGCCAAGAGACGCAAGAAGTAATTACAAATTTTATAAACTCTTAAAGATGAGAATTGGATTATTTTTTGGAAGTTTTAATCCTTTGCATATAGGACATAAAATTATTGCATCATATATGGTAGAGTTTTCAGATCTAGATAAAATAATGTTTGTAGTTTCTCCTCAAAATCCACTGAAAGAAAAATCGTCTTTACTTGAACAACATCATAGATTAATGATAATAAGAATGGAAATTGAAGATAATGCAAAGTTACAAGTTTCAGATATTGAATTTAACATGCCTCAACCATCTTACACAATTGACACATTGATTAGATTAAAAGAAAAGTATCCTGAAAATGAATACGCACTTATAATGGGCTCAGATAATCTGAAAAATTTGCATAAGTGGAAGAGTTATCGACAAATCTTGGACTATTGTATATATGTATTCCCAAGACCTGGATTTAAAATAAATGGAACTCATGAAAATATACATATAGTAAAAAACGTTCCTCAAATGGAAATATCAGCTTCATTTATTAGAGACTCTATAAAGCAAGGAAAAGATGTTTCTTATTTAATGCCAGAGAAGGCTTGGAAATATACTGATGAAATGAACTTTTATAGATAAATGGATTTCAAAAAAAAAATAATTCTTTTTATAAGCTCAATATTTCTTTCAGCCTGTAGTATGCAAATGGAAGTTAATATTACAAAAGATGATAAGAATGAAGAAAGGGAAACAGGAGTTATTGTAGAGAACACAAAATTAAAAACATACAAAGGATGGTGGGTTTATGGAGAAGGTCAGCATATTTTTAAAGATGAAGAGACCCTTGATGAATATAATCTAGAATTCCCATATGAAGACATGAAAGAGTTAAGTGCATTATATTTAGCAGTTTGTGAGATGGAATATTTTCCAATGGAGTGCGCTATGAAAGGATATATACAGAAAAATATTTCTGCAAAACAAAACACCCTTCTGGTTTCGGATTTTGAAATCCTCTATATAGAAGGTTGCGGAGAATAAATAACCAGTTGAATAGCTTATATAATATATCTTACTAACTGTAAACGCCTTAAATGTCAACCTCGTTCATAAGTTGTTTTTTTATAAATTAGCAGCATGGAAAGTATAATTAGAGAGGGAGAGAGAAAAGACTTGCCTGCTGCTTTAAAATTAATCAAAGAACTGGCTCATTATGAAGATGCACTTGATGAAGTAACAATTACTTTAGAAGATCTAGAAAAAGATGGGTTTGATAATCACCCTTGTTATTGGTTCTTAGTTGCAGAGAATAATAATAAAATTATTGGGCTGTCCTTTTATTGGATCCGATATTCGACCTGGAAAGGTAAATTTTTATTTCTTGAGGACTTTATAATAAAAGAAGAACACAGAAGGTGTGGTATAGGATCCAAATTATTCCAAGCAACAGCAAAAATATGCAAAGAGTTAGAGCTAAATGGGATGTTCTGGCAAGTACTAGATTGGAATACTCCAGCAATAGATTTCTATCAGAAATACAATGCAGATATCAGTGCTGCTTGGTTAAATGGGAAGTTAACAAAGAAACAGATTAATGAAATTTGTTCTGATTAATAAAGAATCAAGATGATATAAAAAAAGGATGGTTAGTATTAACACCTGCTTTTCGCAAGAGCAATTGAATTGCCTCTCTTCCCTGTTTGCCTAAAGAAACTGAATACCTATTTACATACAAAGAAATGTGGGCATCAATAACATCTTTCTCCATTTCTTGAGCATGATGCATAACAAATTCTAAAGACGACTCTGTATTTTTAAATGCGTAATCTATAGACCTTCTTAAAACTCGCTCCATTTTTTTCTGAATTTGAAAAGAAAACCCTCTTCTTATCACTATGCCTCCAAGAGGCAAAGGGAGTGCTGTTTCTTTTTCCCAAAACATTCCTAAATCCTTTACTTTCTCCAGTCCTTTCTGCTGATAAGTAAATCGATTTTCATGTATTATTAAGCCAGCATCAGTATTACCTGATAAAATTTTATTCTCGATTTCAGAAAAGAGTACCTCGACCTTATTACAATATTCAGGATACGCAATACTTAAAAGTAGATTTGCAGTTGTTTGCTTTCCGGGTATTGAAATTTCGCTCTCAGAGGTTAAAATAGTAGAAGGTTTTTTAATTAAAAGTGGTCCGCAATTTCTTCCTACTGCTGAACCGCTGTCTAACAAAACATATTCAGGTATACAATTAGCAAAAGCACTAAAAGACAATTTTGTTACATCTAATTTTGCCTCAAGAGCCCATCTATTAAGCTGTTCAACATCAGCAAAAACAACATCGAATTCTAAATCCTCAGTATCAATTTTTTGATGTATTAAAGCATCGAAAATAAAAGTATCATTCGGGCAAGGAGAGAAACCTAATGTAAGTTTCATAAATTACTTATTATTTTTTCAACTTCAACATTCAAGTTTTGAATTGCTAAATCTAAGTCCCAATTGCTTTTATCTCTCTTCTCTACTTTATTTGAAACTGATCTTATTTGTACACAAGAAATATTAAATTCTTCACAAACTTTAAATACTGAAGCCCCCTCCATGCTTTCAATATTAGGTCCTAGCCGTTCAATAATTTCACTTATAGAATCATCGTTTCCATGAACAGTGTTTACAGTAATTGCTTTAACTTTTTTTAGAGGAGTTCTAGCATCAACCTGATATCTTGTTTTTAAATCAAAATCAGAGATCTCTGAAAAAAGATCTCCATCCTCAAAACCAACTTCTGAAAAGCAATCCTCTATAACCTCAACTACATCCCCATTTTTTAGTTCATCACAAAAAGAACCTGCTACTCCCATATTAATTACTAAATCATAATTTGTCTTTATCAATTCTTTAGTGAGTTTGATTGCAGAATTTACCATGCCAATACCAGTTATTAGAACAAGTTTTCTTCTAATCTTCTCAGATATAATTTCTGATTCAGTAGCTGCAACAATTAACACATTCATATTGCAAATATATGGTATATTTGTTGCCTATTTATAAACATCATGAGTGATAATTACAATAAAAATCTAGCTAAAAATATAAAATCTATATTAACTGAGATAGGTGAAGTGCCTGAAAGAGAAGGGTTGATCAAAACTCCAGAAAGAGTCGCTAAATCAATGGAGTTTCTAACCAATGGATATAAAGAAGATCCTTCAAAAATTTTAACTAAAGCAATGTTTGCTGAAAATTACAATCAGATGGTTTTAGTGAAAGATATTGAGCTCTACTCTCTTTGTGAGCATCATATGATACCCTTCTTTGGTAAAGCCCATGTAGCCTATATACCAAATGGTCAGATTGTTGGGCTTAGTAAAATACCAAGAATAGTTGATGTTTTTGCAAGAAGACTGCAAGTGCAAGAACGACTAACTGATGAAATAAAAGATTGCCTGCAAGACACTTTATCTCCAAAAGGAGTTGCAGTGGTAATCGAAGCACAGCATCTTTGCATGCAAATGAGGGGAGTACAGAAACAACACTCATCAACAACAACATCTGCTTTTTCAGGCATATTCCTAAAAGATAATAAAACACGTTCTGAATTTATTAATCTAATCCACTAATTTATGAATGCTTATGTGTTCCCTGGTCAAGGGGCTCAATTTACTGGAATGGGACAAGAACTCTTCGAAAACTCATATGTAGCAAAGGCAATGTTTGAAGAAGCAAATGAAATTTTAGGATTTGCAATTACTGATATTATGTTTGGGAATGATGCAGAAGCACTAAAACAAACAAAAGTTACGCAACCAGCAATCTTCTTACATTCAGTTATTTTAGCAAAAGTATTAGGAGAATCTTTTAAGCCAGAGATGGTTGCAGGACATTCACTGGGTGAATTCTCTGCACTTGTTTCGGCTAACTATTTATCATTCAAAGATGGTTTAGAGCTGGTTTCAAAGAGGGCAAAAGCAATGCAAAAAGCATGTGAACAAAATCCATCTACAATGGCGGCTATTTTAGGATTAGAGAACAAGATAATCGAAGAAATATGTTCTGAAATCAAAGAAATAGTTGTTCCTGCAAATTATAATTGCCCTGGTCAATTGGTTATTTCTGGCAGTAATAAAGGGATTGATATTGCGTGTGAGAAACTAATCGAAGTAGGCGCCAGAAGAGCTTTAAGAATCCCTGTTAGCGGAGCATTTCATTCTCCACTAATGGAAATAGCACATGCTGAATTAGAACAAACAATTGATCAAACAAATTTCTCAAAAGGAACTTGCTGTATTTATCAGAATGTTACTGCAAATGCTGTTACTAATCCCGATGAGATAAAAGAAAATCTTAAGAAACAGCTTACAGCTCCTGTTCTTTGGACACAGAGCATGCAACAAATGATTGCTGATGGATTAACATCTGTAACTGAAGTTGGGCCTGGAAAAGTCTTACAGGGGCTATTTAAAAAGGTTGATATAAACATACAGACAAGAAGTGCGATCTTATAAAGTGTTATTTAGTAACCTGCCACTATTGTATAAGTCATGCCAAGCTTTTTGAGTCTGGCATTTCTTATATAATTCTGCATGCCTCATATTATGACAATCGCTTCCTAAGAAACTCACTATGTTTCTTAAAATTAACCCCTCTACTTTATCTTTAACTTGAGAAGAATAATAACCAAGTAATGAAAGTAAATTTATCTGTAATAGTACTCCTCTGTTTACTAATTCCTCATAATCTTTCATCTGAAGATAGAGGTATCTTTCAGGATGCGCCAGAACCACCTTATAGCCTTCTAATTGCAATTTGAAAATGATGTCAGAAAGATTCTTGGGTGCTTCCAAAAAAGAGAGCTCCACTAATAAATAATTATGGCCAAAAGTGAGAAATCTCTCTTTTCCTATCTTTTGCTCAAAATTATAATCAATATAATACTCTGCGACTGCATCAACTTCCATATTGATGTTTTGAACTCTAAGTTCAGTGCGAACATTTTCAAGTCCTTCTAAAATTGTTTCAGAAGAATTCTTGTAAAAATCACTCATCACATGAGGGCTCGTAATTACTTTACAGAACCCTAATTTTTGCATTTCTTGTATAAGATTGATTGTGGTTTCCATATTAGGAGAGCCATCATCAATACCAGGAATAAAATGAGAATGAATATCTGTTTTAAGAATAGAAAAGTCTAGAGGATCTAATTTTTCCTCTTTTTTTTTTGAAAACCATTTCAACATTTATCTGTATTGTTCTTTATAATAATTCTGATAGTCTCCTGTGGTAATGTTATCCATCCACTCTTCATTATCCAAGTACCAAGCAATAGTTTTTGCAAGCCCTTCTTCAAATTGCAAGGATGGCTCCCATCCTAATTCATTTTTCAATTTATTAGCATCAATAGCATAGCGTTTATCATGACCGGGCCTATCCCTCACATAGGTAATTAAGCCCTCAGATGTTCCTACTTCTTTTTCTAAAGCAATATCCATCTGTTTGCAAAGCACCTTTATCAAATTGATATTTGTCCATTCATTAAAACCACCTATATTATAAGTCTCTCCATTACTGCCTTCGTGATAAATTTTATCAATTGCAATCGCATGATCTATCACATAAAGCCAATCTCTTGTAAATTTTCCATCCCCATAAACTGGCAAAGATTCATTATTTCTGATGTTATTTATAAAAAGAGGCAGCAGCTTCTCTGGAAATTGATTTGGCCCATAATTATTGGAGCAATTTGAAATCACAAATGGCAAACCATAAGTATTACCATAAGCACGAACAAAATGATCAGAACTTGCTTTTGAAGATGAATAAGGGGATTGCGGATCATATGGTGTTGTTTCTAAAAAAAGCCCTTTATCTCCTAGGCTCCCATAAACCTCATCAGTAGAGACATGATAAAATAGTTTTCCCTTTTCTTTCCCTTTCCACAAATCCTTTGCAGCATTCAGAAGGTTAACTGTGCCTAGAACATTTGTCATAATGAAATCCATTGGATTAGCAATGGATCTATCTACATGGCTTTCAGCAGCTAAATGAATAACACCGTCAAAATTATATTTCAAAAAAAGGTCTTTTATATATACTGAATCTATTATATCTCCCTTTTCAAAAATGTAATTTGATGCACTCTCGATATCTCTAAGATTCTCAAGATTACCGGCATAAGTTAATTTATCAAGATTCACAATTCTGTAATCAGAATATTTATTTACAAATAATCGCACTAAATGTGAGCCAATAAAGCCTGCACCTCCTGTAATTAATATTGTCTTGGTCATCTAGATTTCTTGATTTTTTATAAATGGACAGCAAATATATGCAATTATTAAACAATGATCTGCGTTAGTTACTCCACTTATAGTATTTTAGCAATCAATATGAGAAACGAACAAATTAAAAAATTATGTATTGTGTTTTTTTTCATAGCATCTTTTAACTCAAATGGTCAAGAGAACAAGCAATCTGCTTTTACATTCAATTACAATTACCAAATTCCAATTGGAAATCTAGCGAACACCTTTGGCAACAACTCAATTGTCGGATCTTCTTATTTTTTAGAGACAAGCAATAATCTAATCTTTGGGATTGAAGGCAACTATATGTTTGCCCCAACTATCAAAGACTCTACTATTTTTAATAATATCAGCACCTCAGATGGTGCAATCATAGGTGCAGATGGTCAGTACGCGAATGTAAATGTAATGCAAAGAGGTTTTGACTGCTATTTATTTGCTGGCTATACTCTCCACCCCTCAGAAAATAATCTAAGTGGAATTTATATTTACCAAGGATTTGGATATCTACAACACCAAATATTTATTGATACTAAAAACCAAAATGTACCACAACTAGATGAAGAAATGAAAAAAGGATATGATCATTTCTCTAATGGATTTAGCACAAAGTTATCTGTTGACTACAATTATTATCATCAAAAAGGAAGATTTCAAATAAGCACAGGAATTAACTACACAATTGCTTATACTAAAAATCAAAGAGCATATGATTTTGCAGGAAATACGTACTACGATAACGAAAGAAACTGGGATAAATTACTAGGATTTAAAATTGCAATAATTATCCCTATCAAAAGAAAAAATGAAGANAAATTCTATTACTACTAGATGGGAATAATCTATGATATTAGCATCTGGTTNTTTGTAATAACAATTCATATTTCTGCNTTATTTAAACCNAAAGCTAAANAGTGGATAGAAGGNCGAAATGANATCTTCAAAACTCTTAAACGAAAACTTCAGAAAAGCAAAAATATTGTCTGGTTCCATTGCGCNTCCTTAGGCGAGTTTGAGCAAGGAAANCCAATTATTGAAGCCTATAAATTAAAGCATCCATCACATCAAATACTACTNACTTTTTTTTCTCCTTCAGGTTTTGAAATCAAAAAAAAGACACAACTAGCAGATTGGATTTTCTACCTGCCTGCTGACACAAAAGGAAATGCAAAAGAGTTTGTCAATATTGTAACTCCTATAAAAGCAATATTTATAAAATATGAATTTTGGTTTAATTATATGACTGAACTCAAAAAACAGAATATCCCTTTATATAGTGTCTCAGCTGTTTTTCGTGATGAACAAACCTTTTTCAGATATAAATGGTTTGCTAAACAATTAAATCATGTAGCTCACTTCTTTGTACAAGACAAGAAATCAGCTCAGCTACTAAAGAGCATAGGTTTTAAAAATTGTACTATCAGTGGCGATACTCGTTTTGATAGCGTGTTAGATAATATAAAAAACGCTGTAAATAATCCTTTAGTTAATATATTTAGCAAAAACAAAAACACTATTATTTGTGGTAGCACTTGGCCTAAAGACCAGATGCTTTTAACACAATACATTAGAAATCATCCTGAAAAAAACTATATTATTGCTCCGCATGAATTAGATGATATCCCAAATTTGCAGAAACAAACTAATGCACTTCTGTATTCAAATGCAAATAAAAAGAATATCTTAACCACTAACATTCTTATTATTGATAATATTGGCATGTTATCTGGTCTTTACAAATACGGAAATTTGGCTTATATTGGCGGAGGCTTTGGCTCTGGAATACATAATCTTTTAGAAGCAGTCACTTTTGGCTTGCCTGTTGTCTTTGGACCTAACTATCATAAATTCAACGAAGCAATTGATTTAATAAATCATAATGCAGCAATCTCAATTTCAAATTATGAAGAACTAAAATCAGCTATTGAAATTTCAACGAATTTTGATAAATCAATTTCACTAAATTATATCAAGAAAAATAGTGGTGCAACAAGTAAGATATTACCATTAATAAGCTAATGAAATAATAGAAAACAGTCTAATTCAATATACACATTAAAAGCCTCGTTGTCTTTTAGCTTCAAAGATCAAAATTGAAGCGGAAACAGAAATATTCATAGAGTCAATTTTCCCTTTCATAGGAATAATAATATTCTCAGTAGCTGAATCTCTCCATTCTTGAGATAAGCCAGTTGATTCAGTACCTACAACAAGTGCGGCTGGCATTGTATAATCAACAGTGTGGTAAGAAATAGCTTTTTGTAAAGTTGCGCAATAAATAGTAATATTATTTTCTTTTAAGAAACTAATTATTTCGGCTGTTGTTCCGGTTGCAATTTGATTTGTAAATAGACATCCAACACTTGATCGGATTATATTTGGATTGTATAAATCTCCTTTAGGGTTAGCGATAATAACAGCATCAAGTTTTGCTGCATCTGCAGTGCGTAATAGCGCTCCTATATTTCCAGGCTTTTCAGGTGCTTCAGCAATCAAAATTAATGGATTTTCACTGAGCCTTAAATTTGATAAATTTAGTTTCCTGCTTTTTGCAATCCCAATTACACCACCTGTATTTTCTCGATAGGCAAGTTTTCTAAATATTTCTTTACTAACTTCAATAAACTTAGTTTCTTCTGAACAATTCTTTAGCTCATTAGCAGAAATAAACTCAGGAACAAATAAAATTTTTTCTATCTCATAACCTCCTTCAAAAGCTAAAGAAATCTCTTTTTTACCTTCAATCAAGAAAGTGCCATTTTGTTGACGAACTTTTCCTTTGTCTCTTAAAAGAGCAAGTGACTTTATAAATGGGTTTTGAAGTGAAGTTAACTTTTCCAAAATATACACTCTAACTAAATTAGATACCAAAAGTAATTATAAAAAATTTAAGAAAGTTCTAAAAAAACAAAAACGGAAGATAACCTTTCGATAACCTTCCGCTTTGCACACAAGACAACTCATTTCTCGAACTCTTTTATAAAGAGCTTGTTCTACTCTATGAGTTAAGAATCCCTCTAAAAAAGGAAGGATTAAGTCATTACCAAATAAAACCCCATTTTCTTAGAGATAAACGAACTAAAACATTATTAAAGCAAATAACTAACATTAACTTTTTTAGAAAAAATTTCTTTTGAAACAAAATTCCAATGTTTAAAAAATATAGAATTCATTTTTTTAAAGATATCATCAAATTTAGTAATCATAAAATAATTTTTTTTTCAATTAGATCAGTAAATACTAAAATTTCATTTTTTGAATTTTTGTAAGATTTGACACTAAATAAAAATAGTGCATGATCACTCATTTCATGAATTTTTTTTGGTGCATTTAACTCAACTAAAAATGCAACATCTTTTAATACAATAAAATTATTCCAATCTGTAATTAATTGATTTTTTTTTAGATAAGTCATCTTATCAAAAACTAATCCACTTTTCTTGCCTAGTGATTTGATTACACGAATGTTGTTTTGTCCTAAGCATTGCAAAACAACATTGCCACTTGAACTAATTAAATTCTTATATGTTAAAGTATTATAATCAATAGACATCGCATATAATCTAGGATTCATATTAACTACAGAAACATAAGTGCATATATTCATATTAGGTTCTCCTTTAAGATTATGAGTTAATAGACTATAAATATTTGAGTTAGTTCTATTCCAGGGTCTTTTCATTTATATTTTTTTATTTATAAAATTATATAATTTTAAAATAAAACATTTGTGTTTATTTGTATTAAGTATTTCAAAAGTATATGTGTAGATATCCGTTTGAATTATAAAAGAATTATCATTTGACTGAAAAGTTAAAAAATGAAAAGGACAAAACTCTACATATTCAGTGTTTTTATATCTAAAATAAAAAACAATTCCCTTTGCTCTTAAATCAAAGTTTAGGTAAAC
>PCBP01000017.1 GCA_002730985.1 Flavobacteriales bacterium
TAAATCAAAGTCAGAATCTTCTAAAAATTCTGAAGAACTTAAAAACCCAGCTGCAGAATTTGGAGCTACTACAAATGGGTTATTTCTTAAATCCTCTAATACAGCATCTTTTACTTTCCATCTCCCAATTGCTGAAGGATCATTATCATCAACACTACGCAGCTCTCCTGCTAAAAAATAACCAATTATTGAATTGCCTTTTGTTCCGTCAGTATTTCTCTTCTTTAAGATAGGGCCAGAAAGTGAAAATCCTAAAAGGTTATAATTATAATCATCAAACAATGAAGATGTTTCGTATTCTAATCCACCAGCAAATCTACTAGAAGGGCCTTTAGTTGTTACGGAGATAATACCCCCAGTTGCATCACCATATTTAGCTGGGACACCACCTGTAATAACAGTAATCTGCTCTATTCCAGAGGTAGGAACCCCCATAGCGCCTCTTACTTTTATTCCATCTATATAATACTCCGTAGCATCACCTCTAGATCCTCTTATATTTACTCCATCGCCTTCATCTCTTTGATAAATACCGGCAGTAGTAGCAGCTACAGACGCCACACTCCTTGTCGGTAAAGCAACAATCTCTTCTGCTGTCTTAGTTTCCCCAGAAAGATTGTCTTTATCTAATAAAGGTTTTTTGTATTCTATAATCTGAACCTCACCTATAGCTACACCTTCTTGCAGCTTTATATTTTGATCAGTTATTTTGTTTACAGAAATGATAACACCTGTAATCTCAACCGTCCCATATCCAACAAAAGTTGCTTTTACAGTGTAGCTTCCCGGCTCTAAAGGCTTAATAGTATAATTCCCATCAAAATCTGTAGTAGTTCCACCAATCTGATTTCCATTTCTTTCAGCGACAACATTTGCAAAAGGAATAGACTCTCCGCTCATTGCGTCAGTAATCACACCTTTCAAGGTTCCTGTTTGTGCAAATGCAAAGGTCGTAATTAATGCAAATGCCATTATTAAATAAATTTTTCTCAACATAACACTGTTTCGTTTAATTTTAAAGTTCGTAAAGATAACAAATCTTTTAGTATTATTGATTACTAAAATATCATTTATTTTGCTTAAAATTGTAGTAATGAAAAAACGTAATTGCATACTAATAATCAGCATTTTAATTTTCAGTTGTAACAACAAGGATGATTACATCCAAGATGTTTATGTAAATGAAATAATACCTTTAAGCCTGCCTGAATACAGTGATGTTCTAATACCAGGCAACTCAATATTTGTAACTGGTGGTATAGAAGGGATTATAATCTACCATGGGGTAGGTGATGATTATAAAGTTTATGATAGAAATTGCAGTTATGAACCCTCATTAGCTTGTTCATATATTGATTCAGTAAATTCTGGAATTGCCTATTGCGGATGCTGCCCTTCAGTATTTGATATTAACAATTCAGGAGAGCCAATAAATGCTCCTGCATTACTACCATTAAAACAGTATAATTGGAGTTTAGATAATAATAACATTCTGAGAATATTTAATTAACGACTTGACTTGATAAGCTTTCTCATTATAGAATTACTATCAAATGAAACGACTAAATAATAAAGCCCATCAGACAAGCCAATAAAATCTTGCTGATTTAATTTATAAGGGGAAAGTTTAGAGCTTACAGCTACTTTAAAAACTTGTCTACCGGCAATATCAAATAACTCTAATTGAACATCTCCACCCCCCTTATTCTCTATATGAACATTTAGATGATCATTATTTGATATAGGATTTGGCCATATCTTTAAAAAATCAGAAAAAGGTATTGATTCTGAATTCATAAATGGACTTAGAAAAACGGATTCAGATGAGTAACTGCACCCAAACTCATCAGTAGCAACAATATAATAAAATCCACTAGACTGCGCTGGAAAAAATGACTGATTAGCTCCATTAATAGTTCCATTATCATCATACCATTGCAAATTAGAATACAAGGCAGAGTCTAGCATCCATGCAGTTGAGCCGTTATTATCTAATATTGGTTGATATGCTGTATCACATATAACAACTAAAACATCTATAGAATTAGCAATACAGCCATACTGATTCACCACAACTAGAGAATAAAGACCTGAAGATGTTGGAGAAATAAACGTGTCAGTAGCTCCAGGAATTGGACTGTTATAATAATACCATTGCATTGAAACAGAGTCTGAAGATGTATAAATTATATTATTTAAAGTATCATAAATTACATTTGGGGATTGTGGATAATCATAAACATAGATTGTATCTATTGAAGTTACCGTATTTGCTGGAACTTCCATAACAGTATAATTTATTGACAACCCTCCACCATTAGATGAAAAAACACCCGCCTGTAACTGAGGTGTAAATGTTAGCCCTCCACAATACTCCAGCCCCCAAGGCCAACCGTCATCATCCCATACATCAATAGTAACATTCTGACCAGTTAGCTGTAAAGGATTAGCAAGATTAATCATTAAAGGAAAGGATTGAGTTATCGCATTGTTTACACCAACTGATTGCACCACTCCATTTGTAGTAAATATATCATATAATAAATCTACATCTCCTATCAAAATATTATCTGAACAAGTACCTGAAACAACCTCAATACTTTCTAAAAAATAAATAGAATTTGCTTGAACTGCAGAATATTGAACAATATACATACCAGTATCAATATACATTTGTGGACCAGGGTTTTCTAATGTGCTAGTAGTCCCATTTCCAAAATCCCATGAATATGATATCATTCCAGGATTGTTATTTATAAAGTCTACAGTAATTGGCANACAACCGAAAGAATTAGTCATTGCAAAACCTGAATTAGTGGATGTAGAGGTNTCAGGCAGTATTGTAAGAGGTAAGACAAAAGANATNTTCTCAGGCCCAACCAATGATGAAAGACTATGAGTGGCTACTAAATCCACTTGAACNTTATAACTACCCGAAAGNAAAGCTGNCCCTGAGATCTTAACACATCCATATTGNGANACCAAAGGATCATAATGACAACTATTCATNAAGTTATTACATTCCCATGTCAATCCTAAAGGTAAAGATATTGACGTAATNTGGAAATCTTCAAAAGTAACAGTCACACCACCATCAACTGTATCTAAAGGCAAAAAAAANGTCATGTCTTCGTCATAAAATTGTCCAACATAACCATGAGGCAAAGAATCAGGATCCAACCCATAATTTGCACTAATAGGATAATAGGTGTAATCTATTACACATTGTCCTGAAACAAGAAAAACACTAATTAAAAATAAGAAACTACATAATAACCCTTTCACAATTCTTTTTTATTCAGAAGACAATATTACATTATTTTGCTGAAAATTACAAATCAAGTTAAGGATCATATGGAAGATGTAAAGTATGACATCTCAAGACTTTCTCTCAATCAATAAACACTAAAGCTTTAATACCTATAGTATTCTGGCTTATAAGGTCCATCAACAGTTACGCCAATATATTCCGCCTGATCAGGACGTAAAGTTTCTAAATCAACACCAATTTTTGCTAAATGTAATCGAGCTACTTTCTCATCCAAATGTTTAGGCAACATATAAACTTTATTCTCATATTTATCTGAGTTATTCCAAAGCTCTAATTGAGCCAGCACCTGATTAGTAAATGAATTAGACATGACAAATGAAGGATGACCAGTTGCACAGCCTAAATTCACTAACCTGCCTTCTGCCAACAAAATAATGTCTTTTCCTTCTATAGTATACATATCTACTTGCGGCTTTATTGTATTCTTAGTGTGGCCCCAATTATCATTAAGCCAAGACACATCAATCTCATTATCAAAGTGTCCAATATTACATACAATAGTTTTGTCTTTCATAGTCTCAAAATGATGGGACTGAATAATATCCTTATTTCCTGTTGTGGTAACAATGATATCTGAATTTCTACACGCATCATCCATTCTTTTAACAGCAAAACCATCCATAGCTGCTTGCAACGCACAAATAGGATCAATCTCAGTAATAGTAACTCGAGCACCTGCCCCTCTAAGCGAAGCAGCTGATCCTTTTCCAACATCTCCATATCCAGCAACAACAGCAACTTTACCAGCCATCATCACATCTGTAGCTCTTCTAATTGCGTCAACTAATGATTCTTTACAGCCATACTTATTGTCAAACTTTGATTTGGTTACTGAGTCATTAATATTTATAGCAGGAAGAGTAAGAGTGCCCTTCTCCATTCTTTCATAAAGCCTATGAACTCCTGTAGTAGTTTCCTCTGAAAGACCTTTAATACCCTCAATCATGTCAGGGAATCTGTCGAGCACCATATTGGTTAAATCACCACCATCATCTAAGATCATATTCAATGATTTCCCTCCTTCAAAAGCATTAAGTGTCTGTAAGATACACCAATCAAACTCTTCTTCATTCATTCCTTTCCAAGCAAAAACAGGAACTCCTGTTGCCGCAATTGCTGCTGCTGCCTGATCTTGAGTGGAAAATATATTGCAAGAAGACCATGAAACCTCCGCTCCTAAATGAACTAATGTTTCAATTAAAACGGCTGTTTGAATTGTCATATGTAAACATCCTGCAATCCTTGCCCCTTCTAATGGCTTACTAGATCCAAACTCTTCACGAATAGCCATTAATCCTGGCATCTCTGCCTCTGCTAATGTTATTTCTTTTCTCCCCCATTCTGATAATGAGATGTCTTTTATTTTATAATTCATAATTTCCAATTCCATATTTATTTTTTTCGGGCTGCAAATATACGTATAATTATTACTTTAGCACCTGATATTTTAAGTTATGCCTATCATCCAAACAATAGAAGACCATAACTGCCAAATTGCGGTTTGGGACACGAAAGAATCCTTAAGAGAGCTTATTCAATCGTCTAAAAACTTAAACATCCCAAAGTTTGAAAGTGAAAAACGAAAAAAAGAGTTCCTATCCAGCAGGTTGTTGCTAAATAAACTTTTAAATACCAGCGTAATTTATTATAATACATATGGAGCTCCAGAAATTGAATATGATAAGTTTATTGGCATTTCACATTCAAAAAATCTTACAGCGATTATTATAAGCAAAAACAAAGTTGGATTAGACATTGAGCAAATTAGCAATAAAACACTTAAATTGTCATCAAAATTTATTGCAAAAAATAAGCACAATCCACTATCAAAAGAAAAAGCAACATTAATTTGGTGCTGTAAAGAAACTATCTATAAATGGCATCAAAAAGGAAATATTAATTTTATTTCAGATATAATAATTAAGCCATTTATACTTGAAGATAAAGGTGAAATAGATGCTAAATTTAAAAACAAAAAATTAACATTATATTATAAAAAAATAGATACACATTTTTTAGTGTATGTTTGCAAATGAAAGCATGAATATTTATAAAAAAATAACAGTAAACAGAAAAGCAAATAAAAAGTCATTTGCTCTTTTAATTGATCCTGACAAGCAGAATAAGAATCAACTTTTATCTATCATTGAGAAAGCAAATGATGCAAAGACGGATTACTTCTTTGTAGGAGGCAGCTTACTGACAAACGATAGTTTAGACCTTTGCTTAAATACTCTTAAAGAAAATTCAACAATCCCTATTGTCCTCTTCCCAGGAAATGCCATGCAAGTAAACGACAAAGCAGATGGCATACTATTCTTATCTTTAATCTCAGGAAGGAATGCGGAGATGCTTATAGGCAAGCAAGTTATTACCGCTCCTATCTTAAAACAATCCTCTTTAGAAGTTTTGCCAACTGGCTATATACTTATTGATAGTGGCAAGCCAACCACTGTTTCTTATATGAGTAACACTACACCAATTCCAGCGAATAAAAATACCGTAGCAGCATGCACTGCAATGGCTGGTGAAATGTTAGGTTTGAAACTTATATTTATGGATGGCGGAAGTGGGGCTAAGATCCCGATTTCAGAGGCAATGATTAAAGAAGTTAGAAAATCTATTTCTGTGCCATTAATTATTGGAGGCGGAATTAACTCTGGAAAGAAAGCAATTGCAAATTGCAAGGCAGGAGCAGACATTATTGTTGTAGGCAATGCTATTGAGAAGAACAATAACCTAATTACTGAGATTGCAAATGCAGTACACAGCTGCTAACTTCAATTAATTTAATACAAAAAGAGATTATCTATGACTGAAATAGCTCTTTTTTTTAGTAATTTAAATTTTAATTGGAATACTAGCGAAAGTATCGCGGTTTTATTTTCAATTACATATGTAATATTAGCTGCAAAGCAAAATATTTGGTGTTGGGCTTTTGCTGCCATCAGCGTAATACTTTACATTTACATTTGCTTTACTACACAGCTTTTTGCTGAAACATTTTTGCAATTTTTCTACCTTTATATGGCAGCATATGGCTACTACAATTGGAATAAATCAGAAGAGATTAATGCTAGCCAATGGAGCGCTAGTCGACATCTATTTTTAATACTCTGTGGAAGTATTTTAGCGTTTTTGACAGGTTTTTATTTTGCAACTTACACTCAAGCTAAGATGCCAATTATTGATTCATTTACGACTGTCTTCTCTATTATAGCAACCTACATGATTACTAAAAAGATTTTAGAAAACTGGCTATATTGGATAGTAATTGATGTTACATCAATTTATATATACTTTAACCGAGACTTACATCTGACATCTTTACTTTTTATGGCGTATACTATTATTTCTGTTTTCGGATATTTTTATTGGCTAAAAAAGGAGAAGGCAAATGCTTAAAGTTATTATAACAGGCCCTGAAAGCAGTGGGAAAACTACTTTGTGTGAATCGCTGTCAAAACATTTCAAAATCCCATTTGCTAAAGAATATGCTAGAGAATATCTTCAGAAAAAAAATAAAAATTACATACAAGAAGATTTAACTAAGATTGCCGAAGGACAATTAATTTCTGAGAGAAAACACATACTTTTAGATACTGACTTAATTACCATTAAAGTTTGGAGCAATTATAAATATGGCAGCTGTAATAAATGGATCTTAGAAAAGATTGAAAACCAAAAATCTGAAAATCGCTTGTATCTTTTATGCAAACCAGACATAGAATGGAAGAAGGACAATTTGAGAGAAAATCCAAAAAATAGGAAGGATCTTTTTGAACTTTATAAAAAAGAACTTAAAAAACTAAAGCATGATTTTTTTATTATTGAAGGTAATGACAGAATAGAAAATGCTATTTCAAAAATAATATCAAAAAATTTTTTTATCTGAAATCGATTCATAATTTTGCATGATCTTATAGCGGGGTGCCAAAAAGGCTGAGATTACACCCATTGAACCTGATCTGGTAATTCAGAATAGGGAAATGAGTCAACATTAATTAAAACAAGTAGCAACCCCATTATACTTGTTAATGTTAATAAAAAAATCATGAGCATAAAAAATATTTGTTTAATTATTTTAATAATATCTCCATTAAATATTTTAGGGCAAAATCAATCTGATTCAGTTCAAATTACTAAACTTTTAAATCAAGTAAATGTAAATGCTTTAAGAGCTGGAGATAAAACACCTGTAGCATTTACAAATATTAGTAAATCAGAAATTGAAAAAGTTAATCTAGGGCAGGATATGCCATATATGGTCTCTCTTACTCCTTCATTAGTAACAACATCTGATGCAGGTGCTGGTATTGGATACACAGGTTTTCGAATAAGGGGGTCTGATCCAACAAGAATTAATGTTACTATAAATGGAATCCCATTAAATGACTCTGAAAGCCAAGGTGTTTGGTGGGTTAATATGCCTGATCTATCATCATCCATTGAAAATATTCAGATTCAAAGAGGAGTAGGTACATCTACTAACGGAGGAAGTGCTTTTGGCGCATCAGTTAATCTACAAACAGATAAGTCAAATACAAAACCATACCTAATAACAAATAATACAATAGGTAGTTTTGCTACACTTAAAAATAATATTGAATTTGGGACTGGTTTACTTAATAATAAATTTGCTTTTGATGGGCGTTTATCAAGGATTATCTCTGATGGATACATAGATAGAGCAACCTCAGAACTAAAATCAATGTATTTACAAGGAACATACTTTGGAAAGAAAAACATAATTAAAGCCCTTATGTTTACTGGTACAGAAAGAACATACCAGGCTTGGAATGGAGTCCCTTTAAATTATTTAGACACTAATCGCACTTTCAATTCTTACACTTATAAAAATGAGGTAGATAATTATATGCAATCGCATTATCAACTTCATTACAACAAACAGATTAGTGATGCAACTAATTTTAATATTGCTATTCATTATACTCATGGAGAAGGATACTATGAACAAGAAAAAAAAGGTGAAGATTTAATAGATTATAATCTAGAAAATATTATTCTATCAAATGATACGATAAGCTCAACCGATTTAATAAGGAGAAAATGGCTAAATAATGATTTTGGCGGCCTTACCTACTCTTTGATTCATAAAATTGCAAATATCAATTTAGTAGTAGGCGGTGGAAGCAATGATTATTCGGGGCAGCATTACGGAAATGTTATCTGGGCTCAATATAGCTCTAATGCCAATTTTAATCATCAATATTATTGGAACAAAGCCGAAAAAAAAGATCATAATATCTATNCTAAAGCAAACTATAAGTNCTCTNAAGNAACCAACATATATATTGATTTNCAAAGAAGAAATANTNACTATATATTTGAAGGTTTAGATAGTGATGGAAACNCNGCACANCAAAAAGTTGAGTTNACATTTTACAANCCTAAATTTGGTCTNTTTCATGATCTAAATGAGACTCAATCTGTATATATATCTTTTGCTGTAGCAAATAAAGAACCNAATAGAAATGACTATATAGANAGTACTCCAATATCACGCCCAAAGCACGAAACACTTTATGACACAGAAGTCGGATTCAAGCAAACTGGTGAAAAGTTAAGTTTGGGAATAAATCTTTATCACATGGATTATACTAATCAATTAGTTCTAACAGGACAGATAAATGATGTGGGGGCCTATACTCGAACAAATATTGATAAATCATTTAGAAAAGGTGTAGAGATTGAAGCTAGTGTTAAGTTAAGTAATAAAATGACTTGGAACGGAAATCTTACAATCAGTGACAATAAAATTAGCAGCTATACAGCTTATATTGATAATTGGGATACTGGGGGGCAAGAAGAGATTGAATATAAAAATACAGATTTAGCTTTTTCACCAAAACAAATCTGGACCTCATTACTTAATTACAATTTAGATAATAATATTACAATTAATTTTATTAGCAAGTATGTTGGAGAACAGTTTATTGATAACACCTCTTCTGACAATAGAAAACTTTCTGACTATCTAACTAATAATATACTTGTATCTTATAAATGGGATTCTAAAATTTTCAAAAATTCTAAACTAACCTTTCAAATAAACAACTTGATGAATAATGAGTATGTAAGTAACGCTTGGGTATATCAATTCATTTCTGAAGGTTGGGATCCCAGAGATAGTGATCCATATATAAATTCTGATAGTGAAAGAGGTTATAATATGGCTGGATATTTTCCAGAAGCAACTAGAAACTATCTTTTAGGTCTCACATTAGGATTTTAAACACACTACACAGAATAGAAATATTCTATGAACTACTTATTTAGCAGAGCTTTTTTGTTACTTTTGTTGACAAATAAAATTTCATGGAATACAATACAGCAAAAGATCATCTTACTATACCAGAATATGGTAGACATGTACAAAACATGATTAATTATGCAATTAATCTTACTGAGAAAAAGGAACAACAAGAATGTGTAGATGCCATTATAACTTTCATGGGGCAAATGAATCCGCATCTACGGGATGTAAAAGAATTTACCCATAAACTTTGGGATCATTTACACATAATGTCAGATTTTAAACTAAATGTAGAGTCTCCATACCCAAGACCCGAGATAGCAAAATTAGCTGAAAAGCCAGATCCAATGAAATACCCAGGAAACAAAATCAAATTTTCCTATTACGGAACAACAATTCCAAATATGATTAAAACTGCCCTAGCTCTTAAGGGAGCTGAAAAAGAAATTATTACAGGCATGATTGCAAATCAGATGAAAAAATCTTACATTCTATTTAATGAAAGTTCCGTAGATAATAACGTAATAAGATTACACTTAAAACAGTTATCAAATGGGGAGCTAGAACTTGCTAGTGATTTTGAATTCATCCGTTCAGCATCTGTAAGACAAGGAGGCGCTAATAACAAAAAGAATAATGGTAAAAAGAAATCTTTTAAAAAAAACTACAAAAAGTCAAACTAGATGACTACATTTAAAGTAAAAGGAGGCATTAAGTTAAAAGGAGACCTACATCCTCAAGGAGCAAAGAATGAAGCACTACAGGTGCTATGCGCTGTACTACTAACTCCTGAAGAAATAGTCATGGAAAATATTCCTAATATCAGCGATGTCAATATTCTAATTGACCTCTTACGTGATTTAAATGTTGATGTAAAAAAAATCAATGAAACTACGTACAAGTTTAGGGCTAATAAAATAAATCTCGACTATCTATCTTCTAAAGCCTATAAAGCCAAAAGTAGCCAAATTAGAGGTTCAATTATGATTGTGGGACCACTTTTAGCCCGTTATGGAAAGGGTTATATTCCAAGGCCAGGAGGCGACAAAATTGGTAGAAGAAGATTAGACACCCACTTCATAGGATTTGAAAATCTGGGAGCTAAATTTATCTATGATGATAAAGAAGAATTTTACAGAGTTACTGCTAAAGAGTTAAAAGGGAGCTACATGCTACTTGACGAGGCCTCAGTTACTGGTACCGCTAACATAATTATGACAGCAGTTATGGCAAAAGGCAAAACAACGATTTATAATGCCGCTTGCGAGCCCTATTTGCAACAATTATGCAATATGCTTAATTCAATGGGGGCAGAAATAACTGGTGTTGGATCAAACTTAATCACTATTGAGGGGGTTAAATATTTAGGAGGATGCAAGCATAAAATCCTGCCAGATATGATAGAAATTGGTTCCTTTATTGGACTTGCAGCAATTACAAAATCGGAAATCAATATTAAGAATGTAGCTTATGATGAGCTAGGTGTTATCCCATCTGTTTTTGCTAAATTAGGTATTAAGATGGAACGAAGAGGGGATGATATTTTTATTCCATCACAAGACAGCTATGAAATACAATCTTTTATTGATGGTTCTATTTTAACAATTTCTGATGCTCCTTGGCCTGGCCTTACTCCTGATCTATTAAGTGTTATCTTGGTGGTGGCTTCACAAGCAAAAGGGAGTGTTCTAATCCATCAGAAAATGTTTGAGTCCCGTCTCTTCTTTGTGGACAAATTGATTGATATGGGAGCTCAAATTATTTTATGTGACCCACACAGAGCAACTGTGATTGGATTAAATCATCAATTTAAGTTTAAGCCAACAAAAATGACTTCCCCTGATATTAGAGCAGGAGTATCCTTACTACTAGCTGCACTTGCAGCTGATGGAGAGAGTACCATTGAAAATGTAGAACAAATTGATAGAGGGTACCAAAATATTGATGCTAGACTAAACGCAATTGGCGCTCAAATTACTAGAATCAATTAATCACCACTAAGAATGAAAATCAACAGAGGTATGAAAAAATTAACAACCTATATCTTAATCAATTGCTTAATTGTTACACTTTCTTTTGGACAAGAAGTAGGGCTTAAAACAGGTGATATTGCACCGGAACTAGCATACAGTAATCCTAAAGGTAAAGAGATGAAACTTTCTAGCCTAAGGGGGAAATTAGTGCTTATTGATTTTTGGGCAAGTTGGTGTGGCCCGTGCAGAAGAGAAAATCCAAATATTGTTGATGCCTATAAAAAATATAATAAAAAGAAATTCCAAAACGGAGAAGGGTTCGAAATATTCTCATTATCCTTAGATAAGAAACATGCTGCTTGGGTCAAAGCAATTAATAAAGATCAATTATTCTGGGAGTACCATGTATCTGATTTAGGAGGATGGCAATCAGAAGGATCTAATAAATATGGAATTCGTTCAATACCAAGTAATATATTAGTTGATGGAGATGGGGTGATTATTGCTCGTGATCTCAAAGGTCTTGCTCTCCACCGATTTCTAGAAAATCAAAAAAAATAAACTGCCAAATTGTCTTCTTTAACCCTTTGGCAGAATATTTGCACTTAAATAAATAAAAAACTAGTGTAAAAAATATATAATGAGTAAGAAAAAAAATAAAGAGAAAACCCCAATTAAAGAAAAAGTTGACCCAAAATTAGGGGAAACTAAAGAAGTGATTAACCCTGAAGAAGAGACAAAGAATTCTCCAACTAATGAAGAGCTTTTATCATTAGAGAAAGATAAAAATCTGAGATTATTTGCTGAGTTTGAAAACTTTAGAAAAAGGACTGCAAAGGAAAAGATGGAGCTTTTTAGTTCTGCCAATAAAGACATAATGTCTATTCTATTGCCAATTCTAGATAATTTTGAGCGTTCAATAAAAGCTAATAATTACTCTGAAGAAGATGGTCCTGTCTTAATATATAAACAATTACAATCTGAACTAAATAAAAAAGGACTGAAAGCAATGGAAGATCCAATTGGGAAAGAGCTTGACACAGATTTTCATGAGGCAATCACTAATATTCCTGCCTCAACAGACGCTGAAAAAGGAAAAATCATAGATGTTATTGAAAAAGGATATTTACTAGCAGATAAGGTGTTGCGTTATGCCAAAGTAGTAGTAGCAAATAAAGAATAAGAAAATGTCAAAGAGAGATTATTATGAAGTTCTTGGCGTAAGCAAAAGTGCTGACGCAAAAGAAGTAAAGAGGGCCTACAGAAAACTAGCAGTAAAATATCATCCAGATAAAAACCCTAATGACAAGGCTGCAGAAGAAAAATTTAAAGAAGCTGCTGAAGCTTATGATGTATTAAGTAACTCTGAAAAGAAACAAAGATACGATCAATTCGGGCATGCAGGAATGGGAGGTGCCGCAGGTGGGGGTTTTGGAGGAGGTATGAATATGGACGATATCTTTAGTCAATTTGGTGACATCTTTGGAAGTGGGGGGTTTGGTGGATTTGGAGGTGGCAATAGAGGAAGAAGAGTAACAAAAGGAACAAACCTGAGAATCAGATTATCTTTAAATCTACAAGAAGTAGCCGAAGGAGTTGAAAAACAAATAAAAGTTAATAGATTAATAAATGCCGAAGGAGTAACTCATACTACATGTGGAAACTGCCATGGCAGCGGACAAGTCACTAAAATCAGCAATACTATTCTAGGACAAATGCAAACACAGAGTACCTGTCCCCATTGTAATGGGAATGGGAAAAGCATTGATAAGCGACCATCTGGCACAGATGCCAATGGTATGCTAAAAGAGACTGAAACTGTGAAAATCACTATCCCTGCTGGTGTTGAAGATGGTATGCAGCTAAAGGTGAGCGGTAAAGGAAATGCAGCTCCTTTTGAGGGTATTAATGGAGACTTAATTGTACTCATCTCTATTAAACAGCATGAAACACTAATTCGTGATGGTCAAAATCTACATTATGATCATTATGTGAGTTTTTCAGATGCTGTATTGGGCACTTCCTGTGAAATTCCTACAGTAACAGGGAAAGTAAAAATTAAACTTGATCAAGGGATTCAAAGTGGCAAAATCTTAAGACTAAAAGGAAAAGGACTGCCTTCAGTAAATAGCTATGGAAATGGTGATTTACTTATACATGTAAATGTCTGGACTCCTCAAAATTTATCTAAAGAAGAAAAGAAATTTTTTGAAGGAAGTAAAAAATCAGATAACTTTACTCCCAGTCCTACAATACAGGATAAATCCTTTTTTGACCGTGTAAAAGAAATGTTTGGTTAGAATTATGCAAGAAAATCTCCTTATAGTAAGAAATGTTATAAAACAATATGGAGATTATAAAGCATTAAATAATGTTAATATTTCAGTACCTAGAGGTAGTATCTATGCTTTGCTAGGGCCAAATGGGGCTGGAAAAACCACGCTAATGCGTATAATTAACCAAATTACTGCCCCAGATAGCGGTGAGCTTATTTTTGATGGAGAAAAATTACAAAAAAATCATATTACTGATATTGGCTATATGCCAGAAGAAAGGGGGCTCTACAAAAAAATGAAAGTTGGTGAGCAAGCCCTTTACTTAGCGCAACTTAAAGGGATGAGCTATAATGAAGCTTTGAAGAAGCTTAAATACTGGTTCGAAAAATTAAACATTCTCAACTGGTGGAATAAGAAAATAGAAGAGCTTAGCAAAGGAATGGCTCAAAAGATTCAATTTGTAGTAACTATAATACATGACCCAAAACTTTTAATTTTTGATGAGCCATTTTCAGGTTTTGATCCAATTAATGCTGCAATAATGAGAAAAGAGATTTTAAATCTAAGCAAGAAAGGAACGACTATTATTTTCTCCACTCATAGAATGGAATCAGTAGAAGAAATATGCGATCATATTGCGCTAATTAATAAATCAAAAACAATACTGGAAGGTACTATAGAAAACATTAAGAGCCAATTTTCCAATAATAACTATGAAGTAATCACAAAAAATTCAGAATTAGAAAATAATGATTTATATGACATAATCAGTAATAAAGAAGGCTTATGCCATATTTTATTAAAAAAGGGCGTAAGAGGGAAAGATGCCTTGGATTATATCAATACAAACTATGAAGTTATTTCGTTTAAGAAAGAAACTCCAACTATGGAAGAAATTTTTATTAAAGCTGTAAAAAATGCATAAAATATGGCTAGTAATAAGAAGAGAATACTTAGTAAGAGTAAAAAAGAAATCATTTATTGTAATGACGATTTTAGGCCCATTACTTATGGCTGCTCTTATGATTGCTCCTATTTATTTAGCAAATGAAAATCAAGAAGAGCGCCTTATAGCTGTAAATCAACAATCAGATTTTTTATTAGAAGATACTGAACTGCTGCATTTTACATCAATCCCTGAATTTGAAGTAATCAATCTTAGAAAAGATTTTAGTCTAAGTCCCTATTATGCTCTGCTAAATATAGAAAAAGGAAAATTTATACTCTATTCTAATCAGCAAATTAGTTTGAGCGTCAGTCGTGATATTCAAAGACAAATTGAGCAAATTGTTGAAATAAATAACTTAAAGGAGGCAGGCATTGATCCACAGATAATTGAGAATGCTAAAACAGAAATAGAAATAACAACACGATTAATAGAGAAAGACGGAAGTAGTACCAATTCACATTCTGAAGCAAGTATGGGGATTGGATTTATATCAGGGATACTTATATATATATTTATCTTTATGTACGGCACCATGGTAATGAGAGGTGTCATTGAAGAAAAGGCAAATAGAATAGTTGAAATCATTATTTCTTCTCTAAAACCCTTTCAACTTATGATGGGAAAAATACTAGGAGTAGCAGCTGTTGGGCTCACCCAATTTATACTCTGGATAATACTCACAATTATAATATCTACTATTGCTGAACTTACTTTTTTAGATACTAGTAGCATGACAAATGAAATAAGTGCTAATGAACAATCAGTAATTTTAGCCCAACTAGCAAACATAACGGGGGGAATTAACCTTACACAGATTTTATTATCCTTCATCTTTTATTTCTTAGCAGGTTATCTAATGTATAGCTCTTTATTTGCAGCTGTTGGCTCCGCTGTTGATGCAGAAGCTGACACTCAACAATTTATATTGCCCATAACAATTCCTCTTATATTATCATTTATATTAATACAGCCCATAATGGATAGTCCTGATGGCGCACTAGCATTCTGGATGAGTATTATCCCCTTTACATCACCCGTGATAATGATGGTGAGACTTCCTTTTGGAGTTCCTGGTTGGGAATTACTACTATCTATGGGAATATTAGTTTCTACATTTATAGCTACTACATGGTTAGCAGGGCGTATCTATCGTACAGGAATATTGATGTATGGGAAGAAGCCAAGTTATAAAGAATTATGGAAGTGGCTCCGGTATTAGCACCTGTATTAAACTGCTTTCTAAATACTTTTCACAGTTTTTGCCATTTCCTGCTTAAATATTCACTTTTTTCATTAAAATTTTAACGAAAATTTTAATACATAAACACCTGTATTTCAAACATTTAGAACAGGTACAAACATTCAAATGTTAAAAATAGTGTATTTTTTTAGGGTCCAATTGTTAAAGAGGTTTATCTTTGCACTCGTATTAACCAAATATTTAAAAAAAATGAAAAAAAATTTACGAAACATATTAGCCCTTTCTTTAGGACTAATGACAACTGTCGCTTTCGCACAAGATTGGAATGCTGATTCAAGAACAAGAATTGACATGAGTGGTGATAACGACGCAATGAGTGCTGCACAAAGAGTTACTGTAGGTACAACTTGGGGTGGTTCAGATTGGGGTATTCACATTTCTTCTGATGTTAACTATACAATAGGAGGAGATGAGGAAGTTACTGCTGAAGTTTATGAAGCATATGCTTCTACGGACCTAATGGGTTACGCTAGTTTAACTATGGGTCGTCAAGCGATCAACAATGGTTCAGGAGCGTTAATGTCAACTAACGACTGGGGAACAAACAGAACTACATGGGATGGTGCAACTTTCGGTTTAAACCTTGATATGGCTGACGTTACTATCGGTTACCACAGAACAAATGGTGGTGCTGAAGGTGAAGAAGACGCTGGTAACATGTGGTTAAATGCAGGTGGTGACTTCTCTGGATGGGCTGTAAATGTATTATACATGACAGACGAAGGAAATGATGACGCTGCAACTGGTATTGACATTTCTGGTGAAGTAGGAGGAGCTGGAGTTTCTGCTTCTATGAATACTGACTTTGATGGTAATGAAATGAGAGTTATCGGTTTAACTTACGCTATAAATGACGATATGGGAGTTAACGTATCTCAAACAGTTTATGGTGAAGACGGTGATTTCAACATGGCTGGTACTAACATGGATGGTTCATGGGACGTTACTGGTAACATGGGTTACTTAGGTGCAGGTTCTGAATTATTATCTTATGGTTTAACTTACAATATGGCTGGTATCTCTTTAGGAGCAACTATGCATAATGTAACTAACTCTATGGATGAGGCTGTTGATACAGATGCTACTGAAATATCTTTAGGTTATTCATTAAATGATAATGCTGGTTTAAGCTTATCAATGATTGATGATAATGATACTAAGTACATGTGGTTAACTTTAAACGTAGGTCTATAATCCTACCCACAGTAAATAATATTTTAAAGGGCTGCTTTTCTAGCAGCCCTTTTTTTATATCTATATCTAGCAACTAACAAGATATTGTTAAGAAGTGTGTAAATAAAATTTAAATACTCATTACTGTTTTACTATCTTGCGGCCATTATTAACTATTTAAATATTTAAAAAGATGAAAAAATTATTTTTAACCGCAGTAGTAGCTTTATCTACATTAGTTGCATCTGCACAATTTATGGTTGTCACAACTTATGATAACGATCAAGAAGAAAATGCAGATAAAATTACTGCAAACTTGGGTATTGGATATATGGTAAGTGATGCCTTAACCGTTGGAATTGCCAAAGGAAGTGAGCACGCACATGAAGGACATGATCATGAAGAAGATGAAGACACTTATGACTTATGGGTACGTTACAACATTGCACAAGTAGAAGGTGCTTACGCCTCATTGCAAATGCCTACTGAAGATGGGTCTGACAACATGAGTATTGGTCTAGGATTTGCTTTTAATGTATGGAACGGCTTATATGTTGAGCCTAACTTTACTATGCCAACAAGCGAAGATGATGATGGAGACCGAGAAGGAACTTTTAATCTTGGACTTTCTTACAGATTCTAAAGACCTAATTTTAAAATAATAAAAAAGCCAGCTGATAGCTGGCTTTTTTATTATTTAATTAGCTCTTTTGCTTTCTTTAGGGCATTATTTAGTCCGCTAGTATTATTTCCTCCAGCAGTAGCAAAAAATGCTTGTCCACCACCACCCCCATTAATTTCTTTAGCTAACTGTTTAATTATTATTACAGCATCCATTCCTTTAGCAACTAAATCATCGGTTAACATAACTGATAATAATGCCTTATCACCTGATTTAGTAGCTAATACCATAGCCATTTTTTCTTCTTGTCTAATTTGAAAAGAAAGATTCTTAATATCCTCAGCTTCCATCTCTACTTTTTTAGCAATAAATTTTATTCCATTCACCTCAACTGCTAATTTTAAAAGCTCATCCTTGATGCTTCTAGTGTTTACTTTCTTTAACTCTACTAATTGTCTTTCTAACTGCTTATTAGAATTAACTAGCTGTTCGACTCCAGATTTTAAATCTTTATTCTTAACTAAATATCCAATTTCATTTAATAATGATTCTTTATCATTTAAATAGTCTAAGGCGCTATCACCTGTTTTTGCCTCTATCCTACGTATTCCAGAAGATATGGACCCTTCTGATAAGATTTTAAATATCCCAATCTCACCTGTTGCATTAACATGTGTGCCCCCACACAATTCTTTTGATGTATTAAATTGAATCATTCTCACAATATCATCATATTTTTCCCCAAAAAGCATAATTGCTCCTAATTCTTGTGCTTTATCTAAAGATAAATTCACATGCTCTTTCAAGATAATATTTGCTAGAATTTTGGAATTTATATCTTTTTCAATTTTTTGTAAATCAGATTTTTCAATTTTTGCAAAATGTGTGAAATCAAATCGTAAATACATAGGATTAACCAAAGAACCCTTTTGCACTACATGATCTCCTAAAATAGTTCTCAAACTCTCATGTAATAAATGAGTAGCGGTATGATTTCTTGCGGATGCTTTTCTGTTCTCTGTATTTACTTTTGCAATAAAATTAGACCCAATCTCATTTGGCAAATCATCTATAAGATGAATGATAAGTTTGTTTTCCCTTCTAGTATTAAGAATTGTTATCTTTTCATTAGAACTTTGGATTACACCAGTATCACCAACTTGCCCGCCACCTTCTGGGTAAAATGGGGTAATATTAAAAACTAATTGATACTGCAATCCATCTTGTGACTTAACTTCTCGATATCTAGTAATATTTATTTTTTTCTCTAGACAATCATATCCCGCAAATTCTTCTACTTTATCTTCAACCAGGTGTTTCCAATCTCCCTTTTCTACCTTTCCAGCTTGTTTTGATCTTTCTTTCTGCTTTTTCATAGCAATCTCAAACTCTACTTTATTAAACATCAAGCCATCCTCACTTAAAATAAGTGCAGTTAAATCTAAAGGGAAGCCATATGTATCATACAGTTCGAAAACTTGTTTGCCAGAAATCTCTCCAGTAGCAGATTTAGTAATATGAGCTATCCTTTTAAGCCCATCAGCCAAAGTTATTAGAAAAGAATTTTCTTCTTCTTTAATTACTTTTTGCATTAAATCTTCTTGAGATTTCAACTCAGAAAAGTGCTCTCCCATCTGATTTATAAGCACCTCTACTAATTCGTACATAAATGCTTCTTTCAAGTTTAAAAAAGTGTAAGCATACCTAATAGCCCTTCGTAAAATTCTTCTGATAACATATCCTGCTTTTACATTTGAAGGTAGCTGCCCATCAGCTATAGAAAATACTACAGCTCTAATATGGTCTGCAACAACACGCATAGCAATATCTTGCTTCTCATTATCACCATAATTCATGCCAGACCTTGTAGCTATTGCATGTAGAATTGGTTGAAAAATATCAGTGTCATAATTAGACTTCACCCCTTGCATAATCATTGTAAGACGCTCAAAGCCCATTCCAGTATCAACGTGATGATTTGGCAAAGGTTTTAAATTTCCATCTGAAAAACGATTGTACTGCATAAAAACCAAGTTCCAGATTTCAATTACCTGAGGATGATCTTGATTCACTAGTGATCTTCCACTTATTTTTGCTATTTCTGAATCTCTTCTATTATCAAAATGAATTTCCGAACAAGGACCGCAAGGGCCTATTTCTCCCATTTCCCAAAAGTTGTCTTTCTTGTTTCCGTTCAATATCCTATTTTCTGGCAAATATTTCTTCCAAAAATTAAAAGTATCATTATCTTTTTCTAATTTATCCTCACTAGATCCTTCAAAAACTGTAACATATAATCTTTTCTTGTCTAAATTGCAAATATCAACTAGAAATTCCCAAGCCCAATCAATAGCTTCTTTCTTAAAATAATCTCCAAAACTCCAAGATCCTAACATTTCAAACATAGTGTGATGATAAGTGTCATGACCGACCTCTTCTAGATCATTATGCTTACCAGAAACACGCAAACACTTTTGCGAATTTGCCACACGCAGATCTTTTGAGTCAGAATCACCCAAAAAAATGTCTTTAAACTGATTCATTCCTGCATTTGTGAACATCAAAGTAGGATCGTTCTTCACTACTATTGGTGCTGACACCACAATTTTATGTTGTTTAGACTTTAAAAAATCTAAGTATAACTTTCTAAGCGTATTGGCTTTCATTTTCTGTCTTTATTCTTATTCTTTCACAATAAGTTGTTAGAAATCAATAATCTTTCAGCTCTTATCTAATGCAAAATAAGTAAATTTGCACAATTATTTCAATATGGCGAAAGTAAAATATTATTATGATACTAAAACACTAAGTTACAAGCGAATTAAACTTAGTAAATTAAATAAGATAAGGAACTTGTTTTATTTTCTTATTGGAAGCGCTTTCACAGGCTTAATAATGGTGATTATCTTCTTCCAATTTTTTGATAGTCCAAAAGAAAAAATCCTCAACAGAGAGATAAAACAACTTAGCACACAATATAATGTAGTGCAAAATAAATTAAACCAAGTAGAATTAGTCCTTGACGATATCCAGCACAGAGACGATAACATCTATAGAGTTATTTTTGAAGCAGATCCTATCCCTAAGTCTATACGTAAAGCAGGATATGGTGGAGTAAATAGATATAAAGATCTAACAGGCTATAATAACTCTGAACTTATTATTTCTACTGCTAATAAGATTGACCAAATTACGAAACAGCTTTATATACAATCAAAATCATTTGATGAGATAATAGAATTAGCAAAAAACAAAAAAGACATGTTGGCTGCTATTCCTGCAATACAACCTGTCTCTAATAAAGATTTAAGTCGTATGGCAAGTGGGTACGGATATAGGATTCATCCAATCTATAAGACTAAGAAATTACATGCCGGAATGGATTTCTCAGCTAAAACAGGTACCCCAATCTATGCTACAGGAGATGGCAAAATAATAAAAGTGAAAAGAAGCCGAAGAGGTCACGGAAATCATGTAATCATTGATCATGGATTCGGATACAAAACATTATATGCGCACATGTCAAAATACACTGTAAAAAGAGGGCAAAAAGTTAATAGAGGAGATATTATTGGCTACGTTGGGAATACTGGCATGTCAACAGCCCCTCATTTACATTATGAAGTGCATAAAAACGGAAAAAAAATTAATCCTGTTAATTTTTATTATAATGATCTTACTCCAGAACAGTACGAAAAGATGCTTGAGATCTCTTCTCAAAACAATCAATCATTTGACTAATGCCAACCGAAAAACTTTTTTATAAGATCAGTGAAGCTGCAGAGATGTTTAGTGTTAATATATCAGCAATCCGTTTTTGGGAGAAAGAATTTGAAATCTTAAAACCTAAGAAAAACAAAAAAGGCAATCGACTTTTCACCCCTAAAGACATAAAAAACCTTAAAATTATTTACCATCTACTTAAAGAAAGGGGCTTTACTGTTGAAGGAGCAAAAAAGAAATTGAAAGAGAATAAAACAGATACAATAAACAATATTGAGATTGTAAGCCATCTAAAAGACATAAGAGGATTTCTGGTGAATCTAAGAAAGGAACTTTAAAAATATTGTCTGGTGAGCAAATAATTTTTCACATAATCATTTACGCCATCCTCAAGAGTAATGAAAGATTTATTATATCCAGCACTTTGTAGTTTGGACATATCTGCCTGAGTAAAATATTGGTATGTAGCACGAATATCTAGAGGTGTATCAATATATGAAATATTACTTCTAATATTCATTGCTTCAAAAGTAGTATTTACTAAATCATTAAATGTACGTGCTATACCACTACCAAGATTATAGAGCCCGTTTTCTGACTTTTTAGTCATCATAAATATAAGGGCATCGATAATATCTTTTACATATACAAAATCACGCAATTGCTCTCCATCTTTATACTTAGGATTATGAGATTTGAAAAGGTGCATTTCTCCTGTTTTCTTAATCTGATTTACAGCCTGAAATATAACTGAG
>PCBP01000018.1 GCA_002730985.1 Flavobacteriales bacterium
AGGTGAAACTATAATTGTATCACCTGAATTAGCAGCATCAATAGCATTTTGTATAACTGCATATCCTGTATCTTGAGTTATATTATTTACTAAGACTTGCCCAAATCCAATAAAGGGCAAGCAAAGTAATATAAGTAGTAGTAGTTTTTTCATTGTTAATCGTTTATTATATAACTATTTTTTTCTCTTACTAAATAGGTCTATTGCCTTATGAGAACAAGTTTAAAAAAATGAATAAATCTTATATGTTTACAGAATTAATGTCGTCGCAACTTTAGTAAATATTTTTATAAAAATAATAAAATTTATTCAACCACTATATAGTTTTTTTTTATTTTTAGATGGATTATTACACTGACATTTTGTCCTATATAGTATCTTTGGCATAATTTTAGCATAGACAAGTATTAAAACATAATTATGGATAATATTAGTAAATATGAAAAAGAGAAACTTCTTCAGATTCTTGAATGTTCTGAAAAAGAATTAGATGTATTAAAAGAAAAGGCTATAAAGCTTATAGATGGTGATTGCAATTTCTGTGATATATTCTTAAAGATCCTGCAACAAGGATATAATATCCGAGAAGCTACATTATCAGCAATATTATTAGGAGAAAAAATGGGATACAAAAGAGCTGAAATTGAAATGGAAGAAGAAATTAAAAACAAATTATATAGAGCTTTTAAGAATGCTCAATAAAATAATAAATTAAATTAAAAGAAAAATGAAGAAAAAAGGCAACATTAATGTTACATCGGAAAATATATTTCCAATTATTAAACAGTTTCTATACTCAGATCATGAAATTTTCTTAAGAGAGCTGGTATCTAATGCTATAGATGCTACTCAGAAGATGAAAACACTTAAGACTATTGGAGAGTTAAATGCTGATATTAAAAAATTAAGAGTTGAAGTTATATTAGATAAAGCTGACAAAACAATTACTATTAGAGATAATGGTATAGGAATGACAGCAGAAGAATTGGATAAATACATAAATCAAATTGCATTCTCTGGAGCTGAGGAATTTGTAAACAAATATAAGGATGCAGATGCAAAAAATTCAATTATTGGACATTTTGGACTTGGATTCTACTCAGCATTTATGGTTGCGAAAGAAGTAGAGATTATTACAAAAAGTCAGAAAAAAAACAGTAATGCTGTTAAATGGACATGTGATGGTTCTCCAAATTTTACAATGGAAGAAACTAAGAAGAAAACTAAAGGAACTGATGTTGTTTTACATATTGCAGATGACTCAACAGAATTCTTAGAAGAAAGTAGAATTACAACGATTCTAAATAAATACTGCAAGTTCCTTCCTGTAGAGATAAAATTTGGAACTAAAACAGAAAAGATAGATGACCCTAAAGGAAAAAAGGATGATAAGGGAGAGGTAATAAAGATTGACAAGGTATCAGACAATATTATTAATAATACAAGTCCAGCATGGACTAAAACACCTTCGAACCTAAATGATGAGCATTATAAATCATTTTACAGAGAGCTATATCCGATGGAATTCTCTGAGCCATTATTTCATATTCACTTGAATGTTGATTTCCCATTTAATTTGACAGGAATATTATATTTTCCTAAATTAAAAAACAACCTAGAAGTTCAGAAAAATAAGATTAATCTTTATAGCAACCAGGTCTTTATAACAGATAATGTAGAAAATATTGTCCCTGAATTTTTAACTCTCTTGCATGGTGTGATTGATTCGCCAGATATCCCACTAAATGTATCAAGATCTTACCTGCAAGCTGATGGAAATGTTAAAAAAATAGCAAGTCATATAACTAAAAAAGTTGCTGACAAACTAGGAAGGATGTTCAAAAAAGACAGGAAAGATTTTGAACAGAAATGGGATGATGTTAAAGTTTTCATTGAATATGGCATGCTAACAGAACAAAAATTCTTTGATAAAGCACAATCCTTTTCTCTTTATAAAAACACTGAAAGCACATACTACACATTTAGTGAATTCACTGAGAAAATAAAAGAATCTCAGAAGAATAAAGATGGGAAGACAGTTATACTATACACTAATGACAGTAAGGAACAACATAGCTTCGTACAGACGGCTAAAGACAAAGGATATGAAGTATTAGAACTAGGAGGGCCTTTAATTAGTCATTTAATTAGTAAGCTCGAAGCAGATAACTCGGACATCCAATTTGCTAGAGTCGATTCTGACGTTATTGATAAGCTAATAGAGAAAGAAGAATCTACAATCTCTAAACTATCTGATAAAGAACAAGAAAAACTAAAGACAATGATTGAAAAAGAAGTTGAGAAAGAAAAGTTTACTGTTCAGATCCAAAATATGTCTAGCACAGAGTCGCCTATAGTGATAACCCAAAGCGAATTTATGAGGAGAATGAAAGAACAGCAGCAGCTATCTGGAGGTGGTGGTATGCAAATGTTTGGTTCTATGCCAGAATCATATAACTTAGCTATTAACTCGAACCATGATCTAATTGGCAAAATCCTTAATGAAAAAACAAAGAAAAAGAGAACTAATCTAATTAACCAACTTCTAGATTTGGCTCTATTATCTCAAGGTATGCTAAAAGGGGAAGGCCTTACTACATTTATCTCTAGAAGTGTTAATCTGATTAAGTGAAACTAATCCCAAATCAAAAAAATTCAGTATTGATAAAACCCGCTCAAATGAGTGGGTTTTATACAATAACTACACTACGTTTGCAGTAATGAAATTATTGAAAAGAGACCCTTTTGGAAACATCTTACTTGTTAAGAAACATCTAATTAGAATATTAGGGAAAATAACACATAGAAGATTTAGGGGTATTAATCATCTAATAATAGAGGGAAGCAAGGTCATAAATAATCTGCCAGAAAAGAATGTCCTTTTTATATCAAATCATCAAACATATTTTGCAGATGTAACTGCAATGATTCATGTCTTTAATGCTAGTCTAAATGGAAGGGTTAATAGTCTGAAGAATGTTTCATACATGAACAACCCCAAATTAAATATTTATTTTATAGCTGCCAAGGAAACAATGAGAGCAGGGCTTCTTCCCAGAATATTAGCATACACAGGTGCAGTTTCTATCTCAAGAACATGGAGAGAAAAAGACAAGGACATAAAAAGACCAATAAATAAGCAAGAGATAGACAGTATTCATCAAGCGCTAGAGGATGGATGGTTAATAACATTTCCTCAAGGAACAACAAAACCATTCTCCCCTATTAGGAAAGGCACAGCTTATATAATAAAAGAAACCAAGCCCTTAGTAGTTCCTGTAATAATTGATAAATTTAGAAGATCGTTTGATAAAACCGGAGTGAAACTAAAAAAGAAGGGCATCACACAGAAACTTAAGATCAAGAGTCCTTTAAAAATTGATTACGAAAATGACTCTATAGAAAAAATCATTGATAAGATGAGTCTTGCAATTGAACAACATAATTCTTTTAGGTAGAAGTTAGCCAAAGAAGGAACCTCATAAAAGAGACTAAAGACTAATCAAACAATAAATATCTAATTAAAAGTAAAGAAACTATAACCGTAGATATTCCAATAAAAGCCTTTGTCTTTTTTAGACCCCTCCTCTTTGCTTCTATTCCAGAGAGAATTGTAGCAACAATAGATGCAATTGACAATAACAAGTAAGGAAATGGATTGCCATTATGAGCAAAACCATTACCAATAAATAGAAAGATAAATAATACAGACAATAAAGATAATACGACACTTAACACAGCAAATAATAAACCTCCTTTAGTAGTCCCATTATTTATAGTCTGGAAGCTATCAACCTCAAGACACTCCAAAATAGGAAAAGAAGCATGACTCATATCTGTAAGTGTCATTAATACAGCTAATAACAGAGTCATTCTTTTCATAGGACAAAAGAAAAGAAAAGAAAAGAAAGTGTTATGCTAAGCATAACAATTAGTTTTCACCAGATTAATGCAGAATCCAACATAATAGGAGTTCCACAAAAGATAAAAAATTTAGTTTAGCTAAACCCTTGCTTGCTTCTGATAATCTTTTAGTGCCTCAATTAATCTGTAAATATCTTGTTTGTTATTATAAGCTTGAATAGAAATTCTAAAAAGAGACCTATTATTCCAAAGCGTGAAAAGAACCTGGGTTTGATATTTATCGAAAAAATCTATTTGGCTCTGATCATTCATAGGGTCTTTAAAGTAGAAACTACTCATTTGGCCTAAAAACAGATCACTACATAGTGGATCCATCCCCATTTCGCTTAAAATCTTATCCTTTGCCCAAATATTAAGCTTGTGACATTCTTGAGTGACTACATCCCAATTATTTTTCTTTAAAAAATCGATCGTATCTGGGATTGCTAAATATGCAGACATGTCATACGTCCCTTGCCACTGTAAATAATCCAAAAATTGAGAATGACTCGGATTATCTGACTCATACCCCCAACTGATCACAAGAGGCTCTATCTGCGCTTGAAATTCTCTTTTGACATACAAAAATGCCACTCCTTTTGGGGAGCACATCCATTTATGACAGGCACCACAATAGAAATCAGGATTTATATCCAAGATGTCCAAATCTAATTGTGCTGGAGCATGAGCCCCATCAATAATTGTAATTATATTCCTTTCCCTAGCAATATCACATATTTCTTTTACAGGAAAAATTAAAGCAGTAGGACTTGTAATATGACTTAAAAAAATAACTTTCGTCTTTTTTGTTATCCCTTTCTTAAATTCATTAAGAAACTGCTCTCTAGAATTAAGCGGCAAAGAAATACTCTGGTTAATATAAATTGAGCCTGTTTTTTTACACAAAAATCTCCAGGCTCTATCCATAGCCCCATACTCATGATCTGTTGTTAAGATCTCATCACCCTTCTGTAAGTCAAGACTTCTTAAAACAGTATTTAAAGCCGTTGAAGGATTAGGAAAGAAAGCAAGGTCATCTTTATAGCATTTCACATATAAAGAAAGTGCCTCTCTAGACTTCTCCAAATATTTAAATACATCAAAAGCTAAATGTTTAACCGGATTCTTTTCCAGTGTCTCTTGCCATTTAACTAAGGAACTAAAAACCTCCTTAGGACAAGCTCCAAAAGAGCCATGATTCAAACAAGTGATATTTGAATCTAACATAAATAATGATTTAATCCTCTCTGTACCTAGTTCCATGTGCACAAATCTAAAAATAATGTAGACAAAAGAAATGACAAATTATCAATAGAAAAATTAGTCTCAGCAACTATCGGGAAAAATAAGAATATGCCTTGCATAGAGCTAAATTACATAAAATTATTATTAGTCATTTTATAACTTCTGAAAAAAGTAGGTTTATTATTTTTGCAACATAATCAAAAAAATAAATCAATATGAATTTGTTAAGACTTATCAGTTTGATATCTATATCATTCATTATATCAACTAATAATATATATGGAGAAGACAAAAAAGATACAAATGACATCTATTCAGAATTAAAATTCAGAAATATAGGCCCAGCTCTTATGTCTGGAAGAATATCAGACATTATTATTCATCCTGACAATCAAAATATTTGGTATGTTGCAGCTGGATCTGGAGGCGTTTGGAAAACTGAAAATTCTGGCACCACTTGGAATCCAATCTTTGACAATGAAAGAAGCTATTCAATTGGTTGCATTGCATTAGACCCTAAGAACGCAAATATTATCTGGGTAGGTACAGGTGAAAATGTGGGAGGGAGACACGTTGGTTATGGAGATGGAATCTATAAAAGTGAAGATGCCGGAAAAACATGGAAAAACATGGGCCTCAAGAAATCTGAACATCTTTCTAAAATTATCATCCACCCTGAAAAATCACATATAATATGGGTTGCTTCCCAAGGTCCACTATGGAGTCAAGGTGGAGAGAGAGGCGTTTATAAATCAATAGACGGGGGTCAAAATTGGAAGCAAACTCTGGGAGATAATGAATGGGTTGGGGCTACTGACCTAATAATTGATCCAAGAGACCCTAATTTGTTATATACTGCTACATGGCAACGCCATAGAACAGTTGCAGGATATATGGGAGGAGGTTCGGGAACTGGGATTTACAAATCAAATGATGGAGGTGAAACTTGGAAAGAACTTAATAATGGATTACCAAAAAGTAATATGGGGAAAATTGGCTTAGCTATTTCGCCACAAAAACCAGATGTAATTTATGCTGCAATTGAATTAGACAGAAGAACAGGGGGGGTCTACAAAAGCAATAACCAAGGCGCCAGCTGGGAAAAGATGAGCAATGCTGTATCTGGAGGGACAGGACCTCATTACTATCAAGAGCTCTATGCCTCTCCACATTTTTTTGATGAGATATACCTTGCGGACAATTACATGCAGGTTTCATATGATGGAGGAAAAACATTCTCTCGCATGAATGAAACAGAAAAGCATGTTGACAATCATGCTGTTGCATTTAAGAAAAACGATGCTAATTATATTCTTGTTGGTTGTGACGGAGGGCTTTATGAAAGTTTTGATAAAACTGAGAACTGGAAATTTATTGATAACCTACCAATTACTCAATTTTATAAAATTGCTGTAGATGATTCTAAACCTTTCTATTATATTTATGGTGGCACACAAGACAATAATACACAAGGTTCACCTTCAAGGACTGATAATATCCATGGGATTAGGAATTCTGATTGGTTTATAGTTCTTGGAGGCGACGGACATCAACCAGCTACAGAGCCTGAAAACCCAGATATTGTTTATGCTCAATGGCAAAGAGGGAATCTAAATCGTCACGACAGAGTTACTGGTGAAAACACCAATATCAAACCTCAACCTAAGCTTGGAGAAGAAAATGAGAGGTTCAATTGGGATGCACCCATCTTAGTAAGCCCTCATAATCCCAAAAGATTATACTTCGCATCACAACGAGTATGGAGATCAGAGGATCGAGGAGATTCATGGGAGGCTATTTCAGGTGACCTTACAAAAAATATAGAACGTATCTCGACACCATTCTTTGGGAAAAAACAAAAATGGGACAATCCCTGGGATCTTTATGCTATGTCAAATTATAGCACAATCACCTCTTTATCAGAATCATCAGTAAAAGAAGGACTCATATATGCAGGGACAGATGATGGTATAATTCAAGTAACAGAAGATGGCGGTGCCAATTGGCGGAAAGTTAATTTCAATAAAATTAATGGATTACCTAACACAGCATTTGTTAATGATATAAAAGCTGATCTTTTTAATGAAGATATTGTATATGCAGTCTTTGACAACCACAAGTATGGAGACTACAAGCCATATCTTTTTAAAAGCACTGATAAAGGTAAAACCTGGAAAAATATTGCTAAAAACCTGCCAGAAAATACAATATTATGGAGAATTGTCCAAGACCATATTGATAGTGATTTAATATTCCTTGGGACTGAGTTTGGAATATATTTTACAAATAATCATGAGAAAGACTGGGTAAAATTAGAAAATGGCATGCCAAATATCTCAGTAAGAGATATAACTATCCAGAAAAGAGAAGATGATCTGGTTGCAGGGACTTTTGGCAGAGGAATATATATTCTAGACGACTACTCCTCATTAAGAGAATTTAATGCTCCAGGGTCAGAACAAGAGGCTATATTATTTACGCCAAAAAATGCTCATTGGTATAAACAAAAAAGAATCCTAGGCGGCAGAAAGAAAGCTGCACAAGGAGATAATTATTTTGTTGCTGACAATCCTCCATTTGGCGTTAATTTCACATACTACCTTGATAAAGAATACCAAACTAAGGCATCTATAAGAAAGAAGGAAGAAAAAAAGGCAGAAGAAGAAGATAAAGAGTTGTCTGTACCAAATTGGCAAACACTTGAAGATGAAAAAAATGAGATTGAACCAATATTATGGCTGTTTATTTATTCAGAAGAAGATCAGATTATAAGAAAAATAAAGGCGAAAAATAAAAAAGGATTTAATCGAATAAATTGGGATCTGCATTCAGAATCAAGCAGTACAATATCTTATGATAATTTAAATACTGATATGTCTGGACCTCTTGTAATTCCAGGCAGATATTCATCTCAATTATATAAACAGATTGAAGGTGAATTTACTGTTGTATCTGACAAGGTTCATTTCAAAGTTAATCCATTAACTAAAGGAAGTCTAGAAGGGAGCCCATATGATATAGTTGTTAAATTCTGGCAAGAAGTTTATGAGCTAAGAAATAAAGCAAATGATCTGTCTGATAATATTAAAGACACAAAGAAGAAGATTAACATTGCACTAAAAGCATACGAGCGAGCTAAATATATAAAAAAATCGTTACATTCAGATTTACTAGAGATGAGGAAGGAAATCTTAGAACTAGAACAAAAAATAGGCGGCAGTAAAGTCCGATCAGAGATTGGCGAACAAAATGAATATCCTAGAATGCGAGATTATCTATGGGCAGCAAGTGGATCATCAACTTATGGACCAACAGAGATGCACAAACAAAGTCTAGCTAATGCTGAGAAAATATTTATAGAAATAGAATTAAAGTTTATTAAAATAGAGGAAATGATTAGCCCGCTACTAATACAATTGAAAAAGATTAGTGCTCCAGCAATCAAAGATTAATCTTCTAACTCTGATTAATCTATAAAATAATATCAGGCATAATCTTCTCCATAATTTAGAGTCACATAATAACTAAGCCAGCTCCACCATAAATTGAGAAACCTACAGCGATCAACAAAAGAGTAATTAAGCCCATATATATCCCTCTTCTAAAATAGTGATTAGGACTAAATAATAAAAATAGAGGCAAGAAAAAAAGCAGCTCACTAAATAGTCCAACTAAGAACCCTAATAAAGTATAAATAAAATTTGAAGAACTGTCATATAATATAGCAGGATCAGAACTAGCAATATCCAGTAAACCTGAAATAGGAAAAGACGCATAGCTAAGCTGTGCAGAGAATATAAATATAAGAAGTAAATACAACTTCTTCATAACAGGTGATTTTTTACGAATTTACATCTAATAATCGGTATTATAAGATAATCTATTCTATAATTATCCTCTTTTCTACTTTTACATTAAAGCTGAAGAGCAAACACATAAAATAAACTCACTAGATTACTTTGATATTTAATACCATACATGTACTTTAGCATATATCATAAATTAGAAAAATGAAAAAGAAAATAATTGGAAGTATTCTATTATCTGGGATGATCTTTCTATCATATACAGAAGCCCCCAGCCAAGAAAGATCTATTAACACATACTATAATAAGATGGGGATAGATAATGAAGGTATCCAAAACATTGAAGACCTTCTTTTAGGTAATGGAATTGAACAAAGGAACATAGAAGTGGTCAAGAGGTATATTATTGGCATTGTTAAAGATATCCCTAATGAAAGTCTTGAATTTAAGTTAAGTGATAGAAATAAAAATTACCTGCAAGAGATTGGCGTAAAGCCATCACAGATTGGAGTCATTAAGAGAATTGCTCTTAGAGTTAGTTTAAGTAATAGCCGAAGGGAGGGCAGATAGAAAATAAGGATAATAAAATAGCTTTTTAACCTCCAGCCCCTCCTCCGGACATGATAAGAAGAGCCAAATACAGAAATAAGCCTGCTAAAGAAATGAGTGATAAAATAAAACCAGAGATTGCTAAGCCTTTTAGTTCTTTAGTAAAGCCAATTACCCCAAATATTATCGCAAGTAAATGAAGTAGAAGGCCAATTACTATACCAGAATTGAAAAATAATATAAGGCCAATAACAGATAAAGTCAATGATAAGATGCCCCAAATAGATTGACTATTCCCATAAGTTGGAGCCTGGATAGGTTCGACAATTTCATTTTGAACATTTCCTGACACTGGAAAAGAAGCATAACTAACATCTGTAAATGTTATTAATGTGATTAAAAGGAGAATGAGATACTTCATATGTCTTAGTTCATTGTTAATCTATTCTTTTTATTCTATATCTAACCACCCATTCCTGATCCACCCATTCCAATCAGGGACAAAAACAAAAACAAGAAAATAGATATAGAGACAATCCAAATAAGTGTTTTCTTTGCTAATCCATCTCCGCTACCTCTAAAATTACCTCTACTCCCCCATATCTTTTTTCCAAAAAATACTGAACCAAAAAATGATGCTGTTGCTAAAAATAAAGGAAGAAGTAATAATACCACAGGGCCTTCTCTATCATTCACAATAAATCCTTCACTTATAACTACTGAGAGGAACGCGAGACCAAAAATGCAAGTAGCAAGAAAGAGAATGGCATTTTTAACAGATATATACCATGGGGCCTGCTGATAAGTTATATTATCAATAGAAATCTCTGTTTGTTCAGTTGGCAATACTGGAAAAGAAGCATAACTTAAATTTGCAAATAACATTAATACAAAAGAAATAAGGAGCAGTCTTTTCATACAACAAAGAAAGGCAAATAATAAGGCATTCTACTAAAAAACCCTGAGAGATTATTTAGATTTCTAATTAATTAGTTGTTTTCCAAACTATTTCGTCTATTTCGAAGTTGTATAAATCGTGCTCTAATAGCAACTCCGATACTAATTAATATAAGAAGACTCATCCATCCTAATTCAATAGGAGCCCCTTTCTTCGTTTGTCCTGCTGATTGGGGGCAATCAGAACCATTGCCACTATCTACACAATTATATAGACGAGTAAGGCCAATAGCACTCCAAATTATAACCCCTAATAATATTGATCCAGATAAGATATATAAACCTGTAGCACCACTTTGCTGAATAGTATTGTCTTTTCCATTACTTTTCCTGCAACTTTCACATTTGCAATCATTAAGATCAATACCCATCTTTATAAGATTAGAATGATATTGTTTAATTTCTTCTATTTGCAATGTATCTTCCTTAACCTCTATAGTGTCAGCAACAGGGAAAGAAGCGTAACTCATATTTGTGAATATTATTAATGCAAAAAAGATGAAAAGTGATCTTTTCATTCTAAAATTATTGCATATTATATACACACCCTCCTTTAACAATGCCACAAATACCACCTAATAATAGCATTAATGAAACAATACCTAATGTTACATAGGTTAATATTCTGACCCATTTCACTTCATCTCTCCACGCCCTCCACCATGCCTTAATTAAAAAGTATGAAGCAAACCCTAAAATTGAAACCACTAAAACTCCCATAAGAATAGCTTCAAGAAGTGAAGTTTCATCTTCCTCAGTATCTTCAGATGCTATAGTATTTAGTATTTCAGCATTACTTGCTGTAACAGGAAAAGAGGCATAACTAAAGTTGGTAACTGTTAATGTCATTAAGATAAATAGTAGTTTCCTCATTAAGCAAAGAAAAGAAAATAAAAAGGAATAATTATGCTAAGCATAATAAGTAGAAAAAGTCGGGGTAGCAAGACTAAAACCTACTAGATATGACAACTCAAAAGGGACCCGAATAGGTCCCTCGCTATTCTACACATCAAAACTACAGACCAAATATATTAAACTTATTATGCTAAATACTATATCCAACACTTACTCCAAAAGGAATATAAAGAATATCAGGATGAGGAAAATCATTATCAACAGGCTTCTTTAATTTTCTAATAGGTATAGGAGGCTGTAAATATATCCTAAAATTAAATTTGTTTGACTGTAATGGTTGGAATCTATAGCCTATGATTCCATACAAAATATAAGGCCAGGTTGTTTTTCCAGATAGCATTGTACCTCCTAATCCAAATTCAAAAAAACTTCTTCTTTTGCCAATATTTGCTGTAAAATGATGAGGTATTGTCAAATAATCTTCCACTGGAGAACAAGATCCAGTCCCAAAGGAAATACAAAATTCCTGATTATATCCTAAGCCAACCTTAGTACTTAGAATATAAGATTTTCCAACTAAATATTGTTTCTCATAATTAATTGATATTCTTGATGCATCACCTAATAAATTTAGACTAATACTATTTAGTGGTCTATCTTCTACACTTTGTATCTTTTCTATTTAAGATATAGACTTTTCTTGCGCTTTGATCTCAATTACAAAGAAACACAATAATAATATTAATCTAGAAAAATACATATAGCAAAGAAAAGTAAAAATTTAGGCAATATTATGCTTAGCATAAAAAAGAAAAAAGTCGGGGTAGCAAGACTAAAACTTACTAGAGATGACAACTCAAAAGGTACCCGAATAGGTCCCTCGCTATTTCATGCATTAGAACTATATAACAAATATATCAAATAATCTAAAATCAAGAACCTTAAGGCTCAGTAGAAATAAACCAAAGATTATAATACCTGTAAGATAATAAGATAGTAAATTACAAATCTCAAATATCGGAAGAGTGACCATAACAAATAATATTGAAACTTATAATTAATTAAGCCAGCTCCAATACTTACTATTGAATGCGGAATTGGAGATATAGCTCCCAAAACTATAAAAAGACCGCCCCATTTACGTAAATTAATAATATGCTGTTTTATTTTTTGTTCAAGATGTCTACGAACATCTGGCATCATAGATATACACACACCAATAAAGTAAGACACAACCCCTCCTATATATGATACTGTTGCTAGCGCAAATAAAAACAAAATAGGAGAACCTGATTTTGATGACCATAATATAAATATCTCAGGAGGAATTAAACCTAAAATTGATTCTGAAATTAAAAAACATAAGATAATTATTTTTGGAGAATATCTTTCAATAATATGATACATTAATAAATTAAGATCTATTATAAGAAAATTAACAGCCATTAATAATAACACAAAAATTACTATTATAAAAAATGCTTGATAAGCAGTGTTTTTTAAAAATGAATAAAAACGAGTTATTTTATAATATCGATGTGCTAAACTCCATCTTTTTAAATAATAATTTAAGATATTCTTCATGTTGCAAACATATTAAATAATGGGATGAAAAAGTTCAATTCTGGGACCGAGAATTTCTCCAAAATATAAAGAGAAAAAGTCGGGGTAGCAAGATTAAAAACAAGCAAAGAATTTATTCAGTTTTTTTTCCATATTTCTGTTCCCTNTTTGTCATAAAAGTCCAAGCTATAATTCTACTTTTTTTATTTGCTGTTCCTATTTCAATTTCTTTTATCTGATGCACTTTTAATCTCTTTAAATTAATATAAATCCCATGCAAATTCTTTTTCTTTGAAACTAAAGTACTGAACCATATACAGTTATTGGCATATTTGGCACTTTCTTTTATCATATTTTGTATAAATTGATACTCCCCGCCTTCATATATTAACTCTTCTGATGCTCCAGAGAAGTTAAGTTTTGGGTTTTGATGATATTCCCCTGTTAAGTTTCTTACTTTTTTTCTTTGTTCTACTAAAGCTTCTTTTTTGGAAGCATGAAATGGAGGATTACAAATTGTTACATCAATAATATCATCTTCTTTAATAATACCTTCAAATATTTTATTACTGTCATACTGAAAACGAAAATCAACCTTTCCTTTTAGGTTTGGGTTAGAACTTATTATTTTTTTAGCTGTTGCAATAGATTTTCTATCAATATCAGAAGCAATAAAGTTCCAATGGTATTCTGTTATACCAATAATAGGATAAATACAACTTGCTCCAACCCCTATATCTAAGCAGTTTATAATTTTCCCTTTTCTCATACTGTCTTTTAATAAATCAGATATATGATGAATGTAATCGGCACGTCCTGGTATTGGCGGGCAAAGATTAGTGTCTGGAAATTTCCAAAACTTAACATCATAATAATAGCTTAATAAAGCCTTGTTAAGTAGTTTTACGGATATTGGATCAGAGAAGTCAATAGTTTTCTCCCCATCTTTATTTTTCTTTACATATTTCTCTAACTTAGGGATCTCTTTTACTAATGCAAGTAGATCATATAGTTCTCTATTTTTATTGTTAGGGTGTAGTGTTCTTTTTATCTTTTTATTATCTGACATATTTTATTTATATTCTGCTTTGGTAGGTAAATAAATCAAAATACCTTCCTTTTTTCTCAATCAACTGTTCATGTTTTCCTTGTTCAGAAATTTTGCCTTGTTCAATAACTAATATTTGATCTGCCTGTCTTATTGTACTTAATCTATGGGCAATAACAAAAGTAGTTCTTCCTTTCATAAGCTCGATTAGACTTTTTTGAATCAAGGTTTCACTCTCAGTATCTAAATTTGATGTAGCTTCATCTAAGATTAATATTCTTGGATTGGCTAATACGGCTCTTGCTATAGTTATTCTTTGGCGTTGTCCTCCTGACAATTTAACTCCTCTTTCTCCAATTAGAGTATCTAATCCATCATCAAAACGATTTGTAAATTCATCTACATATGCAGTCTTAACAGCATCTAATACCTCTTGGTCAGTTGCATCAGGTCTAGGAAAAAGTATATTTTCTTTTATTGTTCCTTCAAATAAAAAATCATCTTGTAGTACAACCCCTAGCTGACTTCTAAAAGATTGTAAATTTACTTTAGAAATATCGTGACCATCTACTGTTATAGTTCCTGAATCTGCAGTAATAAATGAGGCTACTAAGCTGGCAATAGTTGATTTCCCAGAACCAGAAGTACCCACCAAAGCAGTAACGGATCCTTTTAGGGCCAAAAAACTAATCTCACTTACGACTTCCGATCCTTTTTCATATGAGAAAGAGACATTATTAAATTTGATGTCTCCTTTTAATTCTGGTAAATGAATTGTTCTATTAGCATCGTTAGCTTCAGTTGGTAGATTCATAATTTCTTTAGTTCTATCCAATCCTGCAAATGCTTCAGTTAATTGGCTTCCTATGTTACTTATTTGTACTATTGGAGCTATCATAAAACCTAGTAAAAGAGTAAAGGAAAGAAAATCACCAGTGGTTAAAGTATTATCAATAATCATCATCCCACCAATCCCCATAATTGCAACAGAAGCTAGTCCTAAAAGAAGGGATGATGAACTCGTCATTATTGCTGTAGCTGTTAAGCTTTTTTTTACATTGTGAAATAATCGATCCACTCCTTTTTCAAAATTTATATTTTCTTGCTTTTCAGCATTAAATCCTTTTATTACACGCACCCCATTTAAAGTTTCGGTTAATCGTCCGGTTACTTCTGCATTAATAACTCCTCTGTTACGAAATATAGGCCTGATGTATCCAAATGCTTTTAATGCAATTACTGCAAAAATTAATACAGGAACTAAAACAAAAAGAGTCATTTTAGGGCTGATATCAATTAATAGAAATAAGGATATAATTGCGGTAAGCGTACCTCCAAATAATTGTACTAATCCTGTTCCGATAAGGTTTCTTACTCCCTCAACATCACTCATAATACGAGATACTAAAGATCCAGATTTATTATTATCAAAATAGGAAATTGGAAATGAAAGAATTTGCTTTTGAACTTTGGCTCGTAGTTTTGATATGAGTAGTTGCGCCTCAACACTTAATAATCGGGTTAATGCAAATGAAGTAAGTGCTTGAATAAGTATTGCCCCAGACACAAGTAAAATCATTGACAATAAGGAATCCATATCTTCATTTGGAATTATTTCATCTAATAATTCTTTGCTTTTTAATGGTAATACTAAGCTGGCTAATCGGCTAATTACGATTAGAATTAACCCTACAAATACGATTCCTTTTCTTGGCCAAATAAACTCTTTAAACGCCTGTGTAATGCTTACTTTTTGTTTCCCCATAATATAATTTAAATTTTTGCAAATTTACAGCAATGTCTATGCATATTTTTATAAACAGAACTTTTTTTAATGAAAGAATCCTTATGTAAAAGCAAAATATTTATATTTACTGACTTAAGTCACTACCTTATATTGCAATCAATTGAAAACAAGTTTGAATATTCCAAAATGAATGATAAAATTAACATTGAAAACTCACAAGTCAATAATCCATTACACGGAATAAGGCTAATTAATATTCTTGATTTTCTGGTGAAAGAACATGGTTGGGAAGAGCTTGGGAATGAAATTAATATCAATTGTTTTACTAATAATCCTTCTATCAAATCCAGCCTCACGTTTTTAAGAAAAAACCAATGGGCAAGGGATAAGGTAGAGCATCTTTATCTTAATACGATTAAGAAATAAAGACCGTATAAAAGTGTCGGGGTAAGAGGATTATAAACTATATTCTATATGCATGTGCAATCAAATCTTCTATATGAATCAAATCAAGTGTTTTCTGATTAGTAGCTTCTAAGACAACCATTGGGGCGCAGTTGTTTTCAAATGCTTCTTTCCAGCGCAAAGCACATAAACACCATCTATCTCCATCTTTTAACCCATCAAAACCAAACTCTGGAAAGGGAGTTGAGAGGTCATTTCCTACTTCTTTTGAGAATTGTAAAAAATCATTGGTAGTAATAATACAAACAGTATGTATTCCTAAGTCAGTATCATCTGTGTCACAACATCCATTTCTAAAATATCCTGTTAACGGATCTTCGCTACACGTAATTAATCTTTCTCCAAATATATTCTTATTCATATTTTCGAGTATTATATCTTATGTCTATTCTTTGCGACAAAATTATAAACTAAATTTAGAAAATAATTAGGGAATATATTAAATATGAAAAAAAGGTTATATGGAAACTTCATTGATTTACAAACAGTTAATAATGCAGTAGCTCTTAAAAAAATTCTTTCTTGATTATCAATATAAATAACAGAATCTATATTTTTTATCTCATATTTAGAGATTAACTCCCTTCCTTCAAAAGAGTTAAAAGGGAAGAATAATATATCTGAATCTTTAATTAAAGAAGATATTCTATTTGATAGATTCGAACAAAATGGACAATCTCCATCATACAATACATAACTCATAATTATTTATATATTTTTGTCAAGATTACAAATAAATCTTATTTCTCCAATAATTATATTGAAAATGATCAGTAACAAAAAATGTATTCCTTGTCAAGGTGGAATTCCTCCTCTTAAAAACAAAGAAATTAATCTATTAATGAAACAATTAGAAGTTGGCTGGGGAGTCTATGAAAGCAAAGAAATAAGAAAAGAATATCTATTTACAAAATATACTGATGCAATTATTTTTACTAATAAAATCGCCGAGTTATCTGAAAAAGAAAGTCATCACCCTTTTATACACATCGATTATAAAAAAGTAACTATCATACTTTTTACTCATAAAATAAATGGCTTACATGAAAATGATTTTATTCTTGCATCAAAGTGTGACTTAATATTCAAATCCCTAACCAAAAATTCAGAATGAGGACCGAGAGGTGCCAAAAAACCACTCTTTGATTTATATCAAGTTGTAGCTTTACCTTTATTCTCTCCATTAATCCAAAAATTATCTTTTACTTGACCTAGATATTTAAAATTACGATCTTTATACTGAGTTTCAACTAATTTCATTTGTTCAAAAGTTTCTCTCATTATTCGAACTGATCTAGAAGTATTAGTAATACTAATTGACATATAAAATCCATCCTTTAATTTCTTAGGGGCATTAGAAGGTCTTCCTGATTTTCTCATAATAAAATTTAAAACTTACCTACTATTCAACTATAAAACCTTTATGAGGTTTTAAAGCGACACGCAACTTTTCAACTAAAGAGTTGTCAATAATAATAAAAGAGATAGAAGAAAAGTCATTTATTAATTCTGTCCCCTTATCAATTACATCTATCTCTTCTCTCAATATATATTCATTTAAATGAACTAAATGATGCTCTGCAATTTTAAGAGCATCCATTGCATTGAATTGCCAAATTAATTTAATCT
>PCBP01000019.1 GCA_002730985.1 Flavobacteriales bacterium
CCACTCGTATTCTGGACTCAGCCTACACAAAGAATAGAAGGAGGAGAAGCTATTACTCATTTAGATGTTTATCCTAACCCATCAAAAAATGTATTTAATGTGACGTTTACGTCAGAGGATGTACAAGATCTTGAGGTTAGAGTAATCAATATAGTTGGTGATGTTATCTACACTGAGAACTTACAACAATTTGTTGGAGAGTATACTAAATCAATTGATTTAGCTGCTTACACTAAAGGAGTTTACTTCTTAGAGATTACAACAAATAATGGTGTAGTTAATAAGAAATTGATTTCACATTAATTTTGTAATATTACAATAGTGTATTTCCATAAATTTGTTAAAATTTTTATCATGAAAAAAATATTTGTAATATTCTTAATTTTATTATCGTTAAACTCTTACGCTCAGCCAGGAATATATTCGGGTACATTCCTTCTGGATTTGAGTCTATATTCAGGAAATATTTCAAATGTTGAATTTGTTCGTGGGACTCAATCTGATACGATGACTAGTATTGGGAATAATCAGTATAGTTATAATTTTAGTTCATTTTTAACTACACCTACAATTTATTATAAATTTAGTATAAATGGGGTTGTTGAATCTTTTTCTTCCATAGATAGTTGTTTGTTTAATAATTCTATTACAAATGACACATCACGTGTTATTAATTTAGGAAATACTACACCATCAATTGTGTGTTGGGAAAGTTGCACTCCTTGTATTTCTTCAATATCAGGCTGTACAGATTCAACAGCACTTAATTATGATCCCTCTGCTAATTTGAATAATGATAGTTGTGAGTATAATGTCACTTTTTATGTTGATATGAATGAAGCTAATCAAGCTTTTGATACAGTGGAGGTTAATGGTACATTTAATTCTTGGTGTGGAAATTGTGCTCAGATGAATGATGTTAATAATGATAACATATGGGAAATAACAATGCCTTTGCTTACTGGTAGTTATGAATATAAATTTTCAGCTGACAATTGGAGTATTGAGGAGAATTTGTATGAGTCTGACGATTGTGTTGTTGGGAGCCCTCCATATATCAATAGGTCACTAGTTGTATTAGGAAATCAAGTATTAGATACTGTGTGTTGGAATAGATGTTATAGTTGTGATACTGAAAGAAATTTTTATAATGTTACTTTCCAAGTAGATATGAGTAATGTAGCAGGTTCATTTGTTTTGCCTGAAGTTAATGGTACATTTAATTCTTGGTGCGGAAATTGCTGGACTTTAGAGAGTCAAGGTAATAATATTTTTTCAAATTCTTTTAATGTTGACACATCCTTACATACATTTAAGTTTTCGGCAGATAATTGGGGTCTTCAAGAAGAGCTAGATTCAAACTTGTCTTGTATTTTAATTAATTATGATCCTTCTTCACCGAATGGATGGGGTTATGTTAATAGATATTTAACTTCTACTAAAGATACGGTATTAGCTCCTGTTTGTTGGGAGGATTGTTTTACATGTACACCTGTGAGCTGGGAATGTGATGGTCAAGGTAATTGCTTTGATCCTGGTGATGGTTCAGGTTTATTTAGTGACTCGTTGAGTTGTATCTTGGATTGTCAAGCAACGAATATTTTAGATAATATGGATGATAATTTCATTATTTATCCTAATCCAACTAAGGGGTTGTTTTCTGTTAAAGTAGCAAATAATATTGAGATGATTATTGTTTATAATAAGTTAGGACAAGAGATATTTAGAAATGATAATCTTGAGGAGATTACAGAAATAAATTTTCTTGATAAAACCCCTGATTTTTATTTTATTGAATTATATGATGATAAAAAGATCATAAGAAAGAAAATTATTAAAATATAGTTATTATGCAAAGATGTGCTTTCGTATTATTTCTTTTTCTCAATTTTTCTTTTGCTCATGCTCAGAACTGGCAATTAGTTTGGGAAGATAATTTTGATGGTAATTCAATAGATACAACGAAATGGAGTCATGATTATGGAACGGGTTCACAGTACAACATGTGGGGATGGGGGAATGGTGAACTTCAATATTATCAATCACAAAATACAACATTAAATAATGGNATTGCTANAATTGAGGTTAAGGAAGANCCAAACGGNATAATTGATTCTTGGGGGGCCTTGTCTTATTATTCATCTTCTAAAATTACTACTAAAGGAATTTTTGATTTTAGATTTGGTAAAATTGAGGCTAGAATTAAAACTATTGAAGGTGAAGGTTTTTGGCCTGCTTTTTGGATGTTGCCAACTGGAGGTAGCTGGCCTTGTGATGGAGAGATTGATATTATGGAACAGTGGGGAAATAATTATTTAACAAATGCTACAACTGGTGCTGCTCATATTGGCACATGTCCTTATTCTCAATCAACACATTTTTATCAAAGTTTCTCAACTTATATTTCAGCAGGTTCTTATGCGGATGATTTTCATACCTATTCAGTTGTTTGGAAAGAAGACACTATTACATGGTATGTTGACGACATTGAGAAGTTCACTATTAATCCATCAAGTTATTGGTCAATACCATCTCAACATGCTTGGCCATTTAATTCTAATGACTGGTACTTGATGATTAATTTAGCGATTAAGCAGTCTGGTCCAAATACAAATACTATATTCCCAAATCAGATTGAGATTGATTATGTTAAAGTCTATCAAGAGGGTTTAACCAGTTCTATAAATATTTGTAATAATCAGATGTTTTCTTATATTAGTTCAACAAATGATTTGATATTTTCAAAAGGTATGGACTTGAATAATATTAGAATATTTAATATTGATGGGAAATTAATTCTAGATAAGCAATTAAATGACAGTCATAAAGTTGATGTTAGCTTTATTAGAAATGGAATGTATATAGTTGAGTTACAGGATCTATTTGGCATCAAGAGGAATGATAAAATAATAATTAATAAACATTAAAATAATGAGCGAAAATCAAAATCATAAACAAGCCTTATATACATTAGTAAGTGTCTTCTTCTTCTGGGGGTTTATTGCAGCAAGTAATGGGGTTTTTATCCCTTTTTGTAAAACTTACTTTAGTTTAGATCAATTTCAAAGCCAACTTATTGACTTCGCATTTTATGGGGCGTACTACATTGGAGGGTTATTTCTATTTGTATTCTCTAGTATTAGCAACAAAGATATGATGAATGAATGGGGACTTAAAAGTAGTATTGTAAAAGGACTAATGTTATCAGCTATAGGAGCTGTAGCTATGGTTATTGCAGTTAATGGTGCATCTCCTAATGACTCCACTGCATTTACATATATTCTTGGTGCTCTTTTTATTGTTGCATTAGGATTTTCACTTCAGCAAGCAGCAGCAAATCCATTTGCAATATCATTAGGACATCCAGATAAAGGTTCTCATCGCTTAAATCTAGCTGGAGGTGTCAACTCTTTTGGTACCGCTATTGGGCCTATTTTAGTCTCTTTAGCTCTTTTTGGTACTGCAGCAAGTGCTAATATTAATTTAGAGGAAGAGATTGCTAATAACAGTATAACCCTAACAGTAGTGCAATATTTATATATTGGAGTTGGTATTTTATTTTTGTTAGCAGCAGGTTTGTTTTATTTCTCAAAAAACCTTCCAGATGGTAAGCAAGACGCAAGTTTCTTAGGAGCGTCTAAGGCAATGACATCTTTAATTTCAATAACTATAATTCTAATTCTGATTTTCTATCAGGTATTTAGGCAATATGTAGGTTTAGGTGATGGAGAATCATTGAGTGCTGAATCTGAATCCTTAATTCTCAATTTATCTTTATTAGCTTTAGCTATAGTGGTTGGAGGCCTGCTAATATCTAATGTGTTCGCAAGAAGAGATTCTAATGGTTGGGGAGCTATGCAATATCCTCAATTGGTTCTGGGTATGCTTGCAATATTTACATATGTTGGAGTGGAAGTTTCTATACAAAGTAATTTAGGAGAATTATTAAAGACTAGTGCATTTGGGTCACTTAATGATACCCAGATAGCCCCATATATCTCTATGTATTGGGGAGGCTTAATGATTGGAAGGTGGACAGGAGCAATTACAGTATTTAATCCTTCAGATAAATTAAAGAAATGGTTGTATATTCTTATTCCTTATATTGCTTTTGGTATAGTTCTTTCTGTTAATGCGATATCCGGATTTGAAGTAAAGCATCTCTTTGCTTTTGCAATATGTGTTGCAATCCAAATTGCTGGTTTCTTTATAGGTAAAGATAAACCTGCCTTAACATTAAAAGTTTTTGGTTTCTTAGGTTTATTTGCGATGCTTACTGGTTTATTCACAACAGGTACTGTTGCAATATTTGCTTTTTTAAGTGGAGGCCTATTTTGCTCTATTATGTGGCCTTCAATATTCTCTTTAAGTATTAAAGGCTTAGGTAAGTATACTTCTCAAGGATCTGCTTTCTTAGTTATGATGATACTTGGTGGCGCTATAATACCGCCAATTCAAGGAAAGTTAGCTGATATTATTGGAATACATGAATCATATTGGGTTACTGTATTTTGCTTCTTGTACTTAATTATATTTGCCGAAAAGACTACAAAAATATTTCAGAAATCGTAAATGAATCATAATAAACCAAAAAAAGTACTTATAGCAATACTTGCTTCCTTAGTCTTATTTGTATTGTATTTTTTTAGCAATGCTAATCATGATACTAATCTACAGCATTACACCTTTAATTTAAGTAGTGAAAATAATGAAAAGATAGAAGATATTATTGATAATATGACAATAGAGGAGAAAGTAGGACAAACTTGTCAAATTACCTTAGATGCGATATTAAAGAAGGATTCATTAGGTACACTTATAGAACCTCATCAGATAGATAAGCAAAAATTAGATAGAGCCATATTAGAATACAAGATAGGCTCTGTATTGAATGTATCTAATCATACTTTTAGTTTAGAGAAATGGCGCACAATCATTAATGATATTCAGACTGCTGCATTAACATCAAATCATAAGATCCCTGTGATTTATGGTGTAGATGCTATTCATGGTGCTACATATATCCAGAATAGCACTCTCTTTCCACAAGAAATTGGCTTAGCTGCAACTTGGGATACCTCCCATGCTAGGATAATGGGAAAAATTACTGCATATGAAACAAGAGCCTCTGGAGTTCCTTGGAATTTTTCACCTGTCTTAGATCTAGGGAGGACACCAATTTGGTCTAGATTCTTTGAGACTTTAGGTGAGGACGTATACCTAGCTAAGGTTATGGGAAAATCTATTGTTGATGGCTATCAAGGAGATGGTAGTATTGATAATTATCATGTAGCAGCTTGTCTTAAACATTATGTGGGTTATAGTTTCCCAACCAGTGGGAGAGATAGGACGCCAGCTCTTATTCCAAGAAGGACAATGGAAGAATATTATTTACCTCCTTTTAAAGAAGCTATTGATGCTGGTGCTTTAACAGTTATGATAAATAGCGGTGAAGTAAATGGTATACCAGGTCATGCAAATAAGTACTTAATTACGGAAGTTCTGAAAGAAACCTGGGGTTTTTCTGGATTTACAGTTTCAGATTGGGAAGATTTTATTAACTTACATAAAATAGCGCAGACAGATTCCACATTAAAGGATGCTATTGCAACTGCAATAAATGCCGGTGTTGATATGAGTATGGTTCCAAATAACCCTGAATACAAGCGTTATTGTAAGTTGTTTATTGAATTGGTAAATGAGGGTAGAGTTAAGGAGCATCGTTTAAATGATGCTGTTAGAAGGATCTTAAGAGTAAAATTTCATTTAGGATTAATTAATGATATCTGGATTCCAGTTTCTGACGATTATTCTAAATTTGGATCCCAGGAATATAGAGATGCCGCATATAATGCTGCAGCAGAATCAATTACATTATTAAAGAATAAGAATAGTTTACTTCCTTTGTCATCTGATAGATCCATTTTAATTATTGGGCCAGCAGCAAATAGTTTAAACTGTTTAAATGGTGCATGGACTCATACATGGCAAGGTCTAGATGAATCTTATAATAATAACTATCCAACAATAAAAGGTGCTATTGAACAAAGATTTAATAAAGTGAGCTACTTTGAAGGGTCAAAAATGATCATGAAAGATGGGGATGAAGTAGATGTTGTATCTAGTGATCTTCAAGTTGCTGTAAATAATGCAAAATATTCAGATGTCGCGATTGTTTGCTTGGGAGAGCTTCCCTCTACAGAAAGGCCGGGTGATATTTCCACATTAGATTTGCCAAATGAGCAGCAATTAATTATTAAGGAATTAAGTAAAGTTGGTATACCAATTATCTTAGTCCTTGTAGAAGGAAGGCCTAAAATTATTAGAGAGATTGAGCCATTATCAGATGCAATATTACAAGCATATCTACCAGGTGATCAAGGAGCGTCTGCTATAGTAGATGTATTATGTGGAGATATTAATCCTTCTGGTAAATTACCTTATACATATCCTAGATATAATGGTGTGATTATGCACTATGATTATAAGCAGTCTGAGTTACTAAATGGTAATACTTGGAAGAACGATTTTTATAATCCGCAATGGGATTTTGGTTTTGGTTTGAGTTACACGAATTTTAAATATTCTAATATGCAGATAGGTAGTAATGAGTTGTTTTCTCATGAAGAGTTAACAATTTCGGTTGATGTAACTAATACAGGAGAAATTAGAGGAAAAGAGGTCGTACAATTATATATTAGAGATCATTATGCAAGTGTATCACCTTGCTTGAAGAAATTAAAAAGGTTTGTAAAGATTGAATTAGAGCCTTCAGAGACAAAAAAGGTTGAGTTTAGAATTAGTGAAAAAGATCTGCAATTTTATGGAGTCAATAATGAGTGGATAACAGAACAAGGTAAATTTAGTGTTATAATAGATAAGCAATCTAAAGATTTTAATTTTAAGAATGAATGAGTTTAGCTAGACATTTTCTGCAATATTTCTTAGTGTTATTTTTAATTATGGCTACTTCATTTATGTCTTTTGCTCAAGATGAAACTAAGATTACTCCATTTCAAAGTACTCCCCTAAGTATTAAGGATCCAATTTTAAATTTAAGAATGGGAGGGTATTTTAGATTTTTAGGATATGTGCGTAATTTTCAAGATATGTATGACCTTGATATTCCCAATTATTACTCAGGGGAATATCCACAATCTACAACAATAGGTATTGGTACAGGTTATCGTGAACCAATGATGATGCTTTCTATTTCTGGGAAAGCCAGTAAGAATGTGAATTTTGGCACTGATTTAATGTTAAATAGCCCTTTTAATGGAACATATGATAATAATAGTATAGCTATGTATCTCGGATCAAATGTGTATTCAACCATTCATTCTGAAATAGGAAATTTTGCTTTACATGCAGGAGGAATAAAGTGGTATAGACAAAGTAAATTAACAGCATGGGCAGAAGAGGGTTATTTACGATATAGTCTTTTTGAACGAGCTCCATATGATCCGTTAACTAAGAATGTAGCAGATCGATATAGTGATTATTATGGAAAAGGCTCTATTTCTCAAGATCTACGCTTTGGCAATATTGCTTTTCAAGGTATTACACTTTCAGGTTCTGGTATTAAGGGTCCTAATAGTTCATTATTTTCCTTTCAATCTATTTTGGGTAAAACACAGAATAATATTGGAGAGTTGGTTTCCTTTGGTAAAGATGATTATGCTACTGGATTAAGAGTTAATAATGATTTAAGTGATGGCTCAAATTTTGCATATAATTATTTTGCCTCTATAACAGCAACCGATTCTGTCAAGAATAACTATCGTAAGTTTTCAATTAATACCTTGGAGTTCAACTTTGAGTTACAGAAGATAGAATTCTCTGGTGAGTTAGGAATTGGCAGCTATCAAAGTTATTTAGTTGATAAACAAACAGGCGGATTATTTGTAATAAATTTTGCTATCCCTAGAGAATACTCATTCATTCCATTTAAACTGCAATATTCTAAAATTGCACCAGAAGCAGTTAATGTTAATTCTTCATTTCAAAACACTTCAGTTGTTGATCTTGTAAATACAACAGTTATTGAAGAGGGAGCCGATGCAACAATTCTAAGTTCTTTTGGGGGGCCAATAAATAGTTTAGGTTATTTAGCTAATAATAGAGAGGGTTTGAGTTTAAATACAGAATTTAATATTGGTAATTTATTTGTTTCTGGTGGTTTTGGCTTTTATTCTGAGTTAGAGAGAATTAATACTAATTTTTCATATAGTCATAATACAAATGGCTTGATGCTCTCTAGGATCTCTTATTTTAGTTCAGGATATGGTCCTTATAAACAGTTCAATTCTTATTATAGGGGAGTTTTTGAAAATGTAAATATTTTAGATAGTTTGTATATTAATGATAGTACAGTAGTTTCTAGTGGATTGGTTGACACAAATGGCTTGCCACTTTTTGATAAGTTCTACTGTTCTTCTGACTTGCATCTAAAATATATGACTAAATTATTTGGCAAGAATATGTACTTTTTCTCTCTTACAAATTACAATACAGCACAGGATTTCTTTAGCGTCTTACCTGTTGTAAATTCTACTGCATTCATTAGACATTTTAATCAGCAGTTTGATATATGTTATGAATTAGGTAAAAGAACTACTTTAGTCTTAAAATATGGAATGGAAAGAGTTTTAGGAAATAGATATACTGATGTTGATAATGCCGATCCATATCCTTTAGACAACACGTGGGGTGTTACTGAGGATTACATACCATCTTATAAACCAAGAAATCAATTCGGAAATTTTCTTGGTTTTGGCTTTGATGTTAAATTAAATGAAGGGGCATATTTATTTCTAAGGCATGCTGCTTTTCATTATTATGATAAAAGCTTCTCAGCAACTAATATTAAAGGAAGTGAATCGACTATTGAACTAAAAATTAATTTCTGATGAAAAAAATACATTTATACTGTTTTGTCTATTTTTTGTTTCTGCCATTGCTTGCACAATCTCAAGTTAAATCAAAGATATGGTATGATGGGAATACTCGAGTTATGTACAATAGAGATGCATTAGAAGGAGTTTTGAAAGAAACAGACACTGTATCAACAAGAAGTAATGGATCAGGTTTTACGATAGTAGATTTAGGACTTCATTTTACACCAATTTCTGATATTGAGATTTCATCAGAGATAAGATTAAGGAATGAGTTTGGTGGTATGTGGGGAAATAGAAGTCAGGTGGAATTAAGAACATTGTCTGCAAAAGGAGTAGTTAATAATAAGATAGCATTTAGTGTTGGAGATTTGTATTTGAAGCAAACTAAATTTACTTTGTATAACTATGACCAGGAGTTCTCATTATATGAACCTTCTGTTTTTAAATTTTATAGAGATTTTATTAATTATGAGAATTTTTATCAATCTAATCATTGGAGATTGCAGGGATTTCAATCTAACTTTTCATATAACATGTATAATCTAATTGAGCAAATTGATATTGATGGCTTTACCGCCAGAGTTAGAGGTTTAGAATGGTTAGGTGACCCAGAGTTATTAATACTCGGAGGTTCTGCTGTATTTCGTTTAAATAATAAGTTTAATATTGGCTCGCACTACATAAATAGCTTTGAAGTTAGATCATCTGCTAATACAACAGTTGCATATCATAATCCTGTTCTTAATATTCAATTGTCCTATTCAGGTGTGTCTAAGGGTATCCCTTATAAAGCATTATTAGAAGGAGGATTTTCAAAAAGAGGTTGGGATGGAGATTCTTTAGCACCTGAGATTAAAGGTAACTTTATTAAAGGGTCAATATATTCAGAAAGTGAAAAAGGAATTTTTAATATGGAATTCAGATATGTTGATACAGATTTTAGAAGCATAGGGGCCCAAACAAGAAGAGTCGATTATAATAATATAAATACTACTTACCCTTACTATTCAAATAATTACACACAAAGAAAGGTGACTATGTTAGATATTATGTCTGATCCAAATATTTACAATCAGAGTTTGTCTACCTCTTTAATGAATTATAATCCAATGTATAGTGCTGTTTCTCCTTATGGAGATGCTACTCCTAATAGGGTTGGTCTGATAGCTCAGATTCAGAAAGTAGATATAACAGATTTCTTTAGTGCTAAACTGCAGTCGCAATATTTCTCAGAAGTAATAGGACAAGGAACAACTGAGAAGAGACGTTATAATAAATCTGCTGTTTATTCTTCCATTGATTTAGACAGGACACTATCTCTTAAGAATAGTGTTATTATTGAAGGTAGTATGGACGTTGAGATGGTAAAAAGGGGAGGTAATGATTTTGAGAAGATTGATTTTAGCAGCATATTATATAGCGGTTCTATCTTGATTGAGCTTATTAAAGACTTAAAGATAGTTGCTGGTGCTAAGATATTTTCTGTAGATGGTAATGAGTTTGTTGCAGAAAGAGATATATACGATCAGATTAATGATTATGAGAATAAGTCTTATGATAGTAAGGAAACTGTTTTAATTGGTGGATTACAATATCACTTTACTGATGAGATCTATTTTACTATGCAGTATAATCAATTTAATGTCTTGGATAATACCAATATTCAGGACGAGTTTAATATGGGAAGACTAATCTTTATGTTTAATATGAATCTATAATATTATGAAAAACTTGAAATTTTTGTTATTAACTGTGCCATTCTTTTTTATTTCTTGTGAGAAAGATAAAATAGAAGGTCCTAGTTTAAATGATTTGTATGGGGAATTAACAATTCTTGAGCCTTTAGTCGTTATGGGTGATAGCGCTGACTTTAGTGTTGGTGAGAATATATATTTTACTGCTTCTTTTTCAAAACAGGTTGATTGGAAGATAAAAATAGAGGGATTGTATTCAGGTTCTATTAAAATTATTTCTGGCAAATCAGATATTATTAATCAATCTAATTCACTTTGGAATGGAGAGTCCTCACTACTTCCTTTCTTTACTGTTGAAGATTGTAATATAGAGTTGACTTTTGAGATGCATGATGACACTATAAATAGCCAATTAAAGATACAGGGAGCAAAAGAGTACAATGATGAGAGTACAGTATTAATTACAGATTTTGAGAATGGATTTAACCCTAATTTTACTGGTTTTTTTCAAGCAGGATGTACTAAGGCATTAGCCACAGGGGAGTCTGGGCAGGGGCTTAATCATCTCCAACAGTTTGGAACGTGTGATTGGGATTGGCTAATTGGTTATATTGATTATTACGCAAGTTTCTGGTTTAATGAGAACACTTTAGTAAGTGATGCTAGTCAGGTTTATTTTAATATTATGATAAATGGTGATAGTACAATCTCGCAAATTGCTGGTGTACCTAATTCATTATTTAAATTAGAGTTCTATGAAGATGAGAATGGAGATGGTTACTATGATGCAAGCTCTGAAGACAGATATGACTATGAATTTGAAGTAGACTGGAAGGGATGGCGCATGATTTCTATCTGCTATAATGATGTTGAGAAATTAGTTTTATCTGCTAATGGGGGGGATGGCATAAGAAATCCATCTGAGATATCTAATATTCGCACTCTACTACTTGCAAATCCAGAGTCTGGCTTTGCAAAAGCTGATGTAGATTTTTTAATTTGGAGTATTGGGGCACCAATTTTGAATTAATAGATGTATAAATATTTCATAATATCGCTATTTTTTATTTCATGTGCCAGTATGAATGATATATCTGTGTATGAGTATGAAGTAGAGAATGCGGAGGGTATTAATGGATTTACTTCTATTGATATTTTTAATAAAGGAGGGTCTGATGAGGTATGGGGAAATGCAGATGAAGAATGTAATCCGTTTGCTTTTTCATCTCTTGATGCAAGTATTGACTATTCTTTGTTAGAAAAACCTTCAGGCGAATTATTTGATACAGCTAATGTAGATGCTAAGTATGATCTTCCAGTAGTTAGGGTAAAAGATAGAAAAGGTATAGAAAAAAATTCTCTACATTTAAAAACAGATAAATTATCAAGTTGTGAGTGGATTGGGATGGGTATTGGTTGGGATGGCTGGAAGGGTAAGGACTTGTCAGGAGTTGTTAATAACGCTGCTATTGAGTTTATGGCTATGGTAGATGGAGATCCAGTTAATAGTATCCCTATTGTATATATTTTAGAAGATTATTCGGCTAATCAATGCTATGCTACAGCTGGATATTTAGGAATTGAAGGAGGTATGGTTACAAAAAAGTGGACTAGAGTAGTTATTCCACTTCCAACTTTTTCATACCAGAAAGATAATATTGATTTAACTAATATTAAGCAATTATTATTGCAGTGCTATGACAAGGTTGATATTTATATTGACAATATTAAGATTATACCTCATAATCATAATTATAGAAAGATTGCCAACTCCTTAACTATTAGTACAGATACATATCCCATAGATATTTTCTCAGAAGAGTTAGGTTCTGCTTGGGGGATAGACCCTAAATACTGTAATAATATTATAATCAACTCAGATCTTAGTTATAACGGAGGTAAATTCATTGATGTTAATATTAATCCAGAAGATTGTAATTGGAGAGAGATAGCTATTAGTTGGAATAATTGGCTTTATACTGATTTGAGTAATAGTATATATGGTGTGTTTCTTGAGTTTGATATTAAGTTAGATAATTATCAAGAGACTAAGATTGCACTTGAAGATTATGATGGCAAGAAGATGAATATAGATTTAGAAAGCTATATAAGTAGATCAAACACAAAAGAATGGCAAAATATTCGTATCCCAATGAAACATTTCCCAATTAAGAAGTCATCAATTGACTTAGAGAGAATCAAAGATATAATCTTCACTTTTAAAGATAAAACAAGACTTAAACTAGACAACATTAAATTAACTAATTAAACTATAAATCATGAAAAATAAACTCTACATTCTATTGATGCTAGCATTCCCATTCTTGTCTTCATCACAAATCCTTTGGGATAATTTTGAGGACACTCGTATTGGATATTATGATTTTGTTCATGGTGGGATGACAACTAGATTAAATAATCCCCTTCCAAATGCTATTAATAGCTCTGAGCTTTGTGCTCAATATGTGAGAAATCCTGGAGAAACTTACGATGTTATTGTAATTGTAGCTAATGGGCCATTCCTTGAGTTAACTGATTACATCAATGGCACTAAGAAGATGACTATAGATGTCTTTAGCCCAGCCCCTGGAATCCCATTGCAAATCACATTAGAAGACTCATCTATTGCTGGAGCAACTAACTATCCTGATGGAAGACATAGTATATATACAGCCATAACTACAGCTACTAACGCATGGGAAAGGGTCGAATTTATATATGATTTAAGACCAGACAATTCTGTTTCTGATGTAGATGTAACTTCCCTCATTCTACTTTTTGACATCGGAAATAATACCAATGACACTTACTATTTTGATAATCTTTATGGCCCTGAATTTGATAACCAATGTAATGGGTTAGTAATAGATCCTAATGTTAATTTTGCTGATTGGGATTGTAATTGGAATTTAAGATTCTGTCCTTCAAACTCTGCTTGTTCTTCTTATGACTATATGAGCGGGTGGTTGAATCATAAATATAATCCAGACAATACAGGAATAAATATAAGTAAATATTGCGGAGAGTATACGCGTAACCCAGATTCGAATGGGGAAGATGTACTGGTATCTTATTTTGCAAGTGGCAATTTGGATTTAAGTGTCAATAAGTATTTTAACTTTAAAGTCTATGGACCTCCAAGACCAATATACATGTCATTTCAGGATGCTGGAGGCAATGAGGTTTTTGGATATAGCTCGGCTTTGTTGTCAAATAATGAATGGCAGCAATTTTCTATTGATTTAAGCACTGTTTCTACTACCTCAATTGTACGATTTGTCCTATTCCTTGATCAGAGTGTTGTAAATTGGGATAAATATTATTTAGACGATTTTAATTTGTCATCAATACAATTGTCGCTAGAAGAATTAGAAAATGCAGATGCTTTAAAAATCTATCCTCAGCCAGCAGACAATCATTTGAATATTACTCTTGAATTTAAAGAAGATGATAAAAAGCATCTTGCTCTTTGTGATGTTCAAGGTAGAGTTTTATTATCACGTACTTTAGATCAGAATTTTCACAATGTAGTTTTAGATATTTCTGATCTTAATTCAGGAATTTATTTTTTGAAGATGAAATCAAGAAATAGTCTATATACTAAGCAAGTTCAAATTATTAAATAATGAGATTCAAGATACTTCTTCTTTTTTTGTTAACTAGTATTTTTTGTTTTTCTCAGCTAAGAGATAGAGATATACATAAGACAGAAATTGTTAAAACTAAAGATGGCTTCCAGTTATTAAGAAATGGTAATCCATACTATATTAAAGGAGGAGGAGGAGATTCACATCTAAGTTTACTTAAATCTATTGGAGGGAACTCAATTAGAACATGGGGTACTGAAAATGCGCAAGAGATATTAGATGAGGCTTTTTCAAATGGGATAAGTGTTTGTCTTGGATTATGGGTTGGTCATGAAAGGCATGGCTTTGATTATAATGATGAGTATGCCATTACTGCACAATTGGAGTCATTTAAGAATGAGATTTTAAGATATAAAGATCATCCAGCTCTCTTGATGTGGGCTGTAGGTAATGAGGTTGATTTATTTTACACAAACTTCAGAGTATGGAATGCAGTTGAGGATATTGCAAAGATGATTAAAGAGTTAGATCCAAACCATCCAACTATGACAGTTACAGCAGGTATTGATCCTGCTGAGGTATTTATGATAAAAACATATTGTCCAAGTATTGATATTTTGGGGATTAACACATATGGAGGTATTAAATCTCTATCTCAGGCAGTGAGAATGTATGGTTGGGAGAAGCCATATATGGTAACGGAATGGGGGCCATATGGTCATTGGGAGTCTCCTACTACTAAATGGGGAGTCGCAGTTGAAGCAACAAGTAAAGAAAAAGCAGATTTTAGAAATACAGCCTATAATTCTATTGTCAAAGATGTTGATTTATGTTTAGGAAGCTATGCCTTCTTATGGGGATATAAACAGGAGCAAACACCAACATGGTATGGTATTTTTACAAGTGATGGTAATGCAACACAGAGTATAGATGTATTAAATAAGCACTGGGGCAATAGTGATAGAAATAAAGCGCCAATTATTCATTCTTTTTTATTAAACGATAAGGACAAAGAAGAAAGCGTAAAAATAAAGAGAGGTAAACATTGTGTTTTTACATATGAGGTTGCTGATCCTGATAATGATAGTTTAACTTATGATTGTGTATTAATGCCTGAGAGTACAGATAAGAAATCTGGGGGTGATTTTGAAAAAACTCCAGAGCTTATATCTTTTAAAATCATTGAACATATAGAGAATAAGTTAGTAATTAAAGCGCCGCAAAGATCTGGGGCGTATCGGTTTTTTATTTATATTCGTGATGGCTATCAGAATGTTGCAACTGCAAACATTCCATTTTATGTTAGATAATTAGAAAAATATTAAATGTTATTATTAAATCTGTCTATTGATTGTGTTGTTTTAGGTTTTGATAAAGACCAAAAA
>PCBP01000002.1 GCA_002730985.1 Flavobacteriales bacterium
TAATAAAGTAACTGCTATTAACTATCTAGATTGACACAATAAATCTATTTAAAGCCTCTGAATTTTACTTTTTTAATTATCTCCCTTAGCAGTAAATGAAATTTTATCAAACGCTGCATCAATAGGTGGTTGAATTTTTTCAACCTCAACTTTAGCTCTTTTAACTTTATTTAATAGTAAAATTGAATCCAAAATCCTTATTGCAGGAACCTCTATCATGTCTGATCTGACCGCCATTTGCTTCTTTACAATTTCTATGATTTTCACGTAATCGACCGTGTCGTTTAAATCATCTGATCTTTCAACTTCAGATGTGTCTACGTCAGCCCAAACATTTACAATAAAATTGCCTCCCAAAGTAGCTTCTTCTGGCAAATGTCCATGATATGCAAAAACTCTAATTCCTTCTACTGTAATTAACCCCATTATTTTATTCTACTAAGTGCTCTTTCCATCCTAGCAATTGTCTCTTCTTTTCCAAGAAGTTCTACAATGTTAAATAGTGATGGCCCTATGGCAACCCCTGTTAATGAGAGCCTAAATGCAGGCAGTAATTTTCCTATTCCTATTTTGTTTTCTTCCAAAAAAATTTTAAACTCTTTTTCGATATTTTTAGAATTAAACTCCAAAATCTCCTGCAGTCTATTTTTTAACTCTAACAAATATTTTGGGGTGTCTGCTTGCCATTTTTTACGGATTGTTTTTTCATCATAAGTATTAGGTGCAATAAAATAATACTTGCCTTGCTCCCACATATCTTTTAAAAAAGTTGCCCTTTCTTTAAGTTGGTCACAAACACTAGCCACAAAATCATCTTTTTTTGCAATTCCATGTTCTTTTAGAAAGACTTGTAGTTCTTGAGCTAATTTCTCTTTAGATGTTGATCTTAAATATTGCTGATTAAACCATTTTGTTTTATCAAAATCAAATTTTGCGCCTGCTTTCCCCACTCTTTCTAAAGAAAAGGCATTTATCAATTCTTGCATGGAAAAAATTTCTTGAGAGGTTCCTGGATTCCACCCTAAAAAAGCTAACATATTAATAAATGCTGCTGAGATATATCCATTTTCTTTATATCCCGAACTAACATCCCCTGTTTCGGAATTTCTCCACTCAATTGGAAAAACAGGAAACCCTAATCTATCGCCATCCCTCTTGCTTAACTTCCCGTTTCCATCAGGCTTTAAAATTAATGGCAGGTGGGCAAATTTAGGCATTGTATCCTGCCACCCTAAATATTTATATAACAAAGCATGTGTTGGTGCTGAAGGTAGCCACTCTTCGCCTCTAATAACATGAGAAATGTTCATTAAATAATCATCTATCACATTTGCTAAATGATAAGTTGGCATCCCATCTGACTTAAAAAGCACCTTATCGTCCATGTTATTAGTGTTTACCACTACCCATCCCCTAATAATATCGTTAATTTTCACCTCTTCATTTCTTGGTATTTTAATGCGAATAACATAAGATTCTCCGGACTCTATTCTCTTGTTAACTTCGTCTTCTGAAAGAGACAAAGAATTTTGCATTGTATTACGCGTAACGCCATTATATTGTGGAGAAGGGATTCCTGCTGCACGCATTCTTTCTCTCATTGCAGTAAGCTCTTCTGTGGTGTCAAAAGCATAATAAGCAAACCCATCTCTTACCAATTGCTCTGCGTAAGGCTTATATATTGCCTGCCTTTCTGATTGTTTATATGGGCCATAATCCCCGCCATCAATTACCGATTCATCCAACTCAATTCCACACCATTTTAAAGAATCAATAATGTATTTTTCTGCTCCTAAAACAAATCTAGATTGATCAGTATCTTCAATGCGCAAAATCATTTTTCCCTCATTTTTTTTTGCAAAAAGATAGTTATACAGAGCAGTTCTAACACCGCCAATATGTAAAGGCCCTGTGGGACTTGGCGCAAACCTTACTCTTACTTCTGCCATTTTAACATGAATTTTGGACCGCTAAGATACGCTTTATCTAATTAACTTTTTCATGCTTATTAAAATTGTATTTTTGCAAACATGAGTAATGACAATAAAAATCAAATCTTTAAGAACCTGAATGAGTTTATTAAAAAATACTATCAAAATCAACTTATCAAAGGAGCTATTTATGTCGTTTCTATATTAATAATTTTCTTTCTGCTTTTTGCAATTATTGAATACCTATCCCCATTTGGAGTTGAAGGTCGTACTTTTTTATTTTGGGCCTATATTTCAATAACTCTGATGGTGTTTGGAAAACTGCTATTAATTCCAACATTAAATTTATTCAAAATTGGCAAAACCCTTAATTACAAAGAAGCTGCCAAAATTATTGGGAAACACTTCCCGGAAATTGATGACAAATTATTAAATGTATTAGAGCTATCTGAAATATCTAATAAAGATAATGAATTAATTAGCGCTAGTATCAAGCAAAAAACCCGAGCCCTTTCTCCTATTGCTTTTAAGAATGCAATTGACTTTTATGTAAATAAGAAACACTTACAATGGGCGTTAACTCCTCCTGTGATTATACTATTGCTTTTTATTATTTCGGGTAAAGACTATATTCTAACCGAAAGCTCTGCAAGAATCATAAAGCACAATACGTTTTTTGAGCCAAAAGCACCTTTTAATTATGTGATATTAAATGAAACTTTAGATTGCAAACAATTTGATGATTTCTTATTGAAAATTAAAATTGAAGGGAATCAAATTCCTGCTGAAACATTTATTAGATTGAGACAAAACAGCTTTAAAATGAATAGCCTAGGAAATAATACGTTTGAATATGAATTTTCACGAATCCATTCTAATTTAGATTTTCAGCTTGATGGCGGAGGCTATCTTAGTAAAACATATACCATAAAATCCTTGTTGCAGCCAAAAGTTGTTGATATAACAATAAATGTCTTCCACCCAAAACATACAAATAAGAGTGTGGAAACCATTAAAAATAATGGAGATCTTATTATTAGTGAGGGCAGTATGGTAAATTGGGAGGTTCAATTAGAAAATTCGGATAATTGTTCATTTAAAATAGGTGATGAAATCATACTAGAATCAACGAAAGAGCAATTAAAAGTAACTCGCCAGATTTTTAACCCCAAAAATTATTCTATTATAAGTTCAAACTCCAATAATTTAATTGACACGAATACATATTTCATTAAAGTTATTGAAGATAAATTCCCTACAATAAACTTAACTCAATCTCTTGATACACTTAACAATAAATATCTTTTTAGTGGAATTATTGAAGATGACTACCTCCTTAATAAATTAGAGTTTATTTGTTCATACAATTTAAATGATAGTGATATTACATCAGTAGAAGATATTTCTATTGCGCAAAAAAATTTAGAGCAATTCTTTTATTCTACTAAATTTGAAGAACTGGATATTAAACCTGGGGAAGACGTGACTTACTTCTTTAAAGTTTGGGACAATGATGGTGTAAATGGATCAAAATTTACTACCAGCAGAACATTTGTCTATAAAGAAATGAGTACAGATGAATTGCTTGAAAAGAGGGATATTCAGAACAAAAAAACCAAACGTGGCCTAAATAAATCCATATCATTAGCTGAAAATATTCAAAAGAAAATAGCAGCCTTAAACAAAACACTTTTAGAGAAGAAAAAAACAAGTTGGGAAGAAAGAGAAAAAGCAAAAGAAATTATTAAACTCCAAAAAGAACTTAAGAAGCAAATAACAGATACTCAAAAAAAGAACTCCGAAGATTTAAACTCTCAAAAAAAATTAACCTCCGCAATTACTGAAAAACAAAAGCAATTAGAAGCCCTTATGAACAAAGTTTTAGATGAAGAAATGAAAAAATTAATGGAGGATATGGAAAAAATAATTAATGATGCCAACAAAGAAAAATTAAAAGACCTGCTGCAAAATATTAATACTAAAAATATCGATTTAGAAAAAGAATTAGAAAGAGAGCTAGAGCTTTTTAAACAGTTGGAATTTGAACAAAAAGTAGAGGAAACACTTGATAACATTGCAGAGCTAAAACAAAACCAGAAAGATTTAAAGACTCAAACTGAAAAAGACAGTCTAGATGCTAATCAGCTTCTAAAAAAGCAAGAAGAACTTAATAAAAAAATGGATGTGGTTATAGAAAACCTTGAAGATCTTAGACGAAAAAACATGAGTTTGGAAAATAAAAATGACCTCCCTAAAACTCAGAAATTAGAAGATAAAATTAAAAATAATATGGAGGAGAGTCAAAATGCTTTAAAAAATGAAATGAAAAAAAAATCTTCAAAATCACAACAAAACGCAATAGAAGAAATAGAGAAATTAGAGGAGAAACTGAAAAATATGCAACAATCATCAGCCGAAGACATGCCTATAGAAGACATGGAAACTTTGCGTAAAATATTGGAAAATTTAATTACCCTTTCTTTTGAACAAGAAAATTTAATGGCACATGTAGATAACACTCCAAGAAACAGCTCTGAATTTGTGAAAATTGTACAACAACAAAATAAACTCTCTGATGATAGTAGAATTATTGAAGACTCCTTATTTGCTCTTAGCAAAAGGGTTGTAAGCATAGAGGCGGCAATCAATCAAGAAATCACCGCTATTAATTCTAATATGAAAAAAGCTACCAATGAATTGGAAGCTAGAAATGTTAATGCTGCAACCAAGAGACAACAATTCGTTATGACCGCTACAAATAACCTAGCTTTGTTATTATCTGAAATTCTTGAGCAAATGCAAAAGCAACTAGAAATGCCACCGTCAAAATGCAATAAATCAAGAAATTGCAACAAGCCAAATCCCAACTGCAATAAGCCTTCTATGTCTGAACTAAAAAAAGCACAAAAAAAACTTAATGAAAAAACAAAAAAATGTGGGAAAGGAGAAAAAGGAGCGAAGGGGAGAAAGCAAGGCGAAATAAAATCAAAAGAATTGATGGGCTTAGTAAAAAAACAAGAGCAAATACGCAAACAATTAATGGAGATAAGAGATGAAAATGGAAAAAATGGAGAAAAAGGGAAAATTGATAAAATCCTTAAAGACATGCAAGAGAACGAAAGAGATATCATTAATAATAGAATAACTCAAGAAACAATTAATCGACAAAAAGACATTTTAACACGTCTTTTAGAGGCTGAAAGCTCTGATAGAGATCAAGGAAAGGATAACGCAAGAATGTCAAATGAATGGAAATTTACTCCAGATAATCCAAGTCAAGAGTTTTTAGAGTATACAAACCAGAAAAAAGAACAAGAAGAACTCTTAAAAACTACCCCTGTCCAACTAAATCCTTTTTACAAAAAGAAAGTAAGTAGCTATTTTAAAAAAATTATAAATGATTGATTTTCAGTTTATTGAAACAAAAAAAATCCATCTTGAAAACACTGCCAACTGGCTTAAAAAAGTTGTTTCTAGTGAGCATAAAAAAATTGGTGAAATTGTTTTTGTTTTTTGCAATGACAATTATCTTCTAAAAAAAAATATTGAGTTTTTAAAACACGATACACTTACAGATGTTATCACTTTTAATTATTGTGATGCAGAACAAATAAGCGGAGACATTCTTATTAGTATAGAGCGTGTGCAAGAAAATTCAAAAATTTTTAAAACCAAATTTTCAATTGAATTAAATAGAGTAATGGTACACGGTTTATTACATTTGTTGGGGTATGATGATAAAACTAAAGCCGATGCTAAAATAATGAGATCTAAAGAAGAATTTTATTTGTCAAATATATGATTTTAGAAGAAAAATATGAGGTGATTGTTGTGGGAGGGGGGCATGCTGGTTGCGAGGCAGCACACGCCGCTGCAACCTTGGGGTCAAAAGTTTTACTGATTACACAAAACCTTGAAACTATTGCTAGAATGTCTTGTAATCCTGCAATGGGGGGAGTTGCAAAAGGACAAATTATAAGAGAAATTGATGCTCTTGGAGGGATGTCTGGAATTATAACTGACGCATCTACTATTCAGTTCAGAATGCTTAACAAAAGTAAAGGCCCGGCAATGTGGAGCCCTAGAGCTCAATGTGACAGAAAGATATTTGAAAAAGAATGGAGATTAGCCTTAGAGGCTAAAAGAAATATAGATTTCTGGCAAGATACAGTAGAGAAACTAATAATTAAAAACAAAACTATTAAAGGGGTGGTTACCAAAATGGGTGTAAAGATACTTGGCAAAAGTATCATCCTTTGTAATGGAACTTTTCTAAATGGGATTATTCATCTTGGCCAAAAGAATTACAGGGGAGGAAGAGCTGCAGAGCCTTCAGCAGAAGGTCTAACTAAGCAACTTATAGAGCTTGGATTTACTCATGGAAGAATGAAGACTGGAACTCCCCCAAGATTAGATGGAAGATCAATTAATTATTCTAAAACTGAAGAACAGCCTGGAGACGATAAGCCTGTGAAATTTTCTTTCATGAATAAAAATGACTTTCAAAAACAACACTCCTGTTTTGTAACACATACATCTAAAGACGTTCATTCTATATTAAAAGAAGGCTTCAAAGATTCCCCCATGTTTTCTGGAAGAATAAGTGGAACAGGGCCAAGATACTGCCCTTCAATTGAAGATAAAATTGAAAGGTTTGCAAGTAAAGATAGACATCAACTTTTTATAGAGCCCGAAGGTAAAGATACAATTGAAATATACCTAAATGGCTTTTCAACTTCTTTGCCAGAAGACATACAACTTAGAGCGCTTAGAAAAATTAAAGGGCTGGAAAAAGTAAAAATGTTTAGAGCTGGATATGCTATTGAGTATGATTATTTCCCGCCCACACAATTAAAGCATACTTTAGAAACAAAGTTGGTAAAAAACCTTTTTTTTACTGGACAGATAAATGGAACAACAGGCTATGAAGAGGCAGCTGCGCAAGGATTAATAGCTGGAATTAATGCGCATCAAACTACTAATAATAAGGAGGCTTTTATTTTAACCAGATCGGACGCATATATTGGCGTTTTAATTGACGACTTAATTACAAAAGGAACAGAGGAGCCATATAGAATGTTTACCTCTAGAGCAGAGTTTCGCTTACTCTTGAGGCAAGATAATGCAGACAATAGACTTACGAAAAAAGGATACCACATAGGATTGGCTTCTGAAGAAAGGCTGAAAAAATTAACCGATAAAGAGTCTGAAACTAAAAACTTAATTAAGTTTTTGGAGGGTCAAAGCGTAGATCTCAAAAGCGTAAACCCAATATTAAAAAGAAAAAAATCTGCAATACTTACTCAAAAAGTAAAGTTTAAGTCGATAATTTCAAGACCTCATATTAGTATCGCTGATTTGTCTAAAATTAATGTGCTCGCAGATTATTTAAAAAAGGGAAGGTTCTCTCCTGAGGCAATTGAACAGGCTGAGATAGAAATTAAATATGGAGGCTATTTAAATAAAGAAAAAGCATTAGTAAAAAAAATGACCCGACTAGAAAACATTAAAATTTCTGATGGATTCGAGTTTGAAAAACTACACTCAATATCAACCGAAGGAAGAGAAAAACTAAAAGAAATACAGCCAAAAACAATTGGACAAGCATCACGAATTAGTGGCGTATCCCCATCAGATATAAATGTTTTACTAATTTACTTAGGAAGATGATATTATTAAAAAAATGCCCCTTGTGTAGCGGCTTAAAGTTTGCAAAAAAATTAACTTGCACTGACCATACCAAATCAAAAGAAAACTTTACTATTGTTTCATGTGAAACATGTAAATTCACTTTTACAAACCCCAGGCCAAAAGAAGAGAGTTTGGGGGAGTATTATAAATCTGAAATGTACATCTCTCATACAAACAGCTCAAAAGGGATTTTCAATTGGATGTATCAAACTGTAAGAAAACACTCTATAAGAGCTAAAGTTTTGTTTTTAAAAAAAATAAAGAGCGGTGGGGCGCATTTAGATATAGGATGCGGCACTGGAGAGTTTTTAAATGCCTGTAGAAAATCTGGATTTATTACAAAAGGAGTGGAGCCTTCTTTATCCGCCAGAAAACAAGCAATAGAGAACTATAATCTATCCGTAAGCGAAGAATCTGATTTATCACAATACAATGCCTCTGAGTTTGACTCTGTCACTATGTGGCATGTATTAGAGCATATTACAGATCTAAATGAAACAGCTGGTCATCTTCACCAAATATTAAAACCTGATGGAAAATTAATAATTGCAGTCCCAAATCACAACTGCTGGGAAGCAAGTTACTATAAAGAATTTTGGGCCGGGTGGGATGTTCCGATACATTTATGGCATTTTTCTAAATCTACAATGGAGAAATTATTCAAAAAACATAAGTTTAAATTACTAAAAACAAAACCAATGATATTTGATTCTTATTACGTCTCTTTATTAAGTGAGGAGTTTTCTTCTGGAGAAAAAAAATTTTTTAAAGGGTTTCTCGTTGGATTTATTTCAAACCTCTTTGGTATCTTTACAAAAAGAGGGCACTCAAGCATAATTTATGTGTTTGAGAAAGAAAAATAAGCTCTTAAATCAGTTTTAAGAGACTTTACCCTCCCTCTAATGGGAGAACCCCTTTTTTAAAAGAACGTTAAAAAAGGGCCATATTTTAATCCTCTGCATATCAGTAACTTAGGTGTTTTTACATATATACTTAAAAAAAGTGTACTTTTGAATAATGAAAATCAAAATAACCACATTTATGCTTTGCCTGATAGCATGCTATAGCCATTCACAATGCATTAATGCAGACAACTTGAATACAAACAGTGTCACACATTTAAATGCTCTTGCAAATTGGAGTCCTGCTCCTAATGCAGATCATTACATTATTCATTATAGAGAGCTAGGAGCGATTAATTGGAATAATCTAGCAAATATCGGCGCAAATGATTCAACAAGAAACATTCCCGGATTAGATCCTTCAACATCATACGAGTGGCAAATAAAGACTTACTGCGACACATCTAATCAGCCTAATTCTGGCTGGTCATACTCAGACACATTTACAACCATCGCTTTTGTCGCCGCCCCCTTCAATCCTATAATAACTAAAACTCTCGGGACTCTTGAGTGTGATGTTAAAACCAACCTCTATATAAACATTTCTCAAGCCGCAAACGAACCTGATATTGGGACAGGAACTATTGTCTCTGAAGGCGGTTATTTTGACATTAGCTCTATTAACTCCGGAGATTCAGTAGGATACACAACAATGACAACAGCAACACAAAACATCACCGCATTACTAGAAGCTGGTATAATTTTAGGGCAAAATTATGCTATAATAAACTCATATGACAGTACTGGGTCTTTGATTGGGTTTTTTACTATTGAAAACGACAACAGTGGGATTAGGATTCAAGTTCCTGGAAGCCCAAATGATGGAAATAACTACACTAGCGGATATGTCAGCGAGCTATATTTTACTGAGCTATTTGTAACACCACAAAATGCAGGCCCTCTAAGTTTTGTTACTGACATTAGCTCAGAGCTTAACGATCAAATATATGCAACTGACTCAGTTCAAATTTGGTGCGGAGCGACAGGAATGATTGAATTAAGTGGTCCAAAATCAATTATTACCATTTCTGATTTGATAGGAAGAAAAAACCGATCTAGAGCAAACACTATTCAACTAATTAAACTCTCTGATGGAACAATAGAGAAGAGAATCATCCTGAAAAAATAGTGACCTAGGAGGGATTCGAACCCCCAGCCGTCAGAGCCGAAATCTGATATTCTATCCAGTTGAACTACTAGGCCATTTTGCAAAAATATAATATCTTTTAACTCTACAATTTTTTATGCTTTAATAAGTTATCTGATAGTATTGTGCTATTATTGCTAATTGATATGAAAAAACTATTATTTTTAATCCTCCCCCTCTATTTGCAAGCGCAAGATGTTCCAATTGGGAGCTGGAAAGATTATTTGTCATATAAATCAGCATCATATATATCAGAAACTCCTGATAGAATTTACTGTGTTGCCAATGGCGGGCTATTCTTTGTTCAGAAATCAGACAAAACAATAAATAGACTCTCAAAAATAACAGGTCTTTCTGATGTTGGGATTAAACAAGTTGCATACTCTAACGAATTAAATATTACAATTATTACCTATGAGAATTGCAACATCGATCTCATAAATAACAATCAAGTCATTAATTTGTCTGACATAAAAAGAAAAGAGTTCCCAGGATTAAAAACCATAAATAATATCACTATCCAAAATAATATAGCATACCTTTCAAGCTCTTTAGGTTTAATATTGATTGACCTGGAAAAACATGAATTCAAAGATGTGTATACTGTTGAGAGTCAAAACGAAAATGCAATAATTAATGGATGTGCTTTTTTAGGAGACTCTGTGATTGTTGCGACAACTAAAGGGCTGTACTTTGCTGTCATTAATAGCCCAAACTTAACTGATTTTAATAATTGGACACTATACCATGACTCATACAGCTCTTACGATAATATTATCGTTTCAAACAGCACATTATTTGTTGACACCTCAAGTCAAATTATAAGCATATCGATTAACAATAATAATCTAATTCAAGCATTTTCAGATTCGATTCAAATTAATACCTCGGAACACATAACTCATTCGAAAATAGAAAACGTTAAATATGCTTGGATTGATAACGAGAACACTGTTTGGGTAGCAGACTCTATTAATGGACTGTTAAAATTTGTCAATTATCAATATCAGGAAGCCTACACTCCACAGTCTTCTACAGAAAATCGATTGTTTAGTCTTGAATTTATAAGTGATAAACTGTACGTGTGTCATGGAGGGCATGTTAATTTTGGAACATTCTGGAATAAAAATGGGGCTTCGGTAATGGATCGTTATGATGATTGGCGTAATTATGATTATTACGAACTAAAAAACGCTAGAGATATAGTAGCTGTTGCAAAATATGGGAACAAAACCTATTTTGCCTCATATTACAATGGCATTGTTGAACTTGAGGGGGATGAAGTAATCGAAAGATATTCTTGGTGGAACACAAATAATGGTTTAGACACTATCTCATACTGGCAAAACGATAATAGAATGGCTATATCTGACTTAAAATTTGATGGCAATGGAAATATGTGGGGGCTACTATCAAGTGTTGACAATCCTTTATTTGTAAAAACACCCGAAAATGAGTGGTATAAATTTCCCATCTCTTCAACTCAAAATTTTTTATTTGATGATATTTTAATTGATGATCATAATCAAAAATGGGGTATTATAGGAAGAGGAAACGGAATGTTTGTATATAATGATAACAACACTATTGCGAATTTAGATGATGATCAATATTTACTACTAGATATGAGCATTGAAAAAGGAAATCTTCCATCAATGAATGTATATTGTTTTGAAAATGATCTTGATGGAGAGATTTGGGTTGGCACCGACAAGGGAATTGCTGTTTTTTATAATCCAGGAGCTGTCTTTTCAGGATATAATTTTAACGCACAACAAATATTAATAACGGAGGGGAGTTACGGACAGTACCTCTTAAGCGAAGAAAAAGTGACCTGTATCGCCATTGATGGCGCAAATAGAAAGTGGATTGGAACAGAAAAATCAGGAGTCTTTTTGCTCTCAGAAGACGGGCAAGAAGAGGTCTTACATTTTACTAAAAACAACAGCCCATTATTCTCTGACAATATTATAGATATCGCAATAAACCATGAAAATGGGGAGGTCTTTATTGGCAATGAAAAAGGGTTGATCTCTTACAGATCAAACGCTACAAAGGGAGTTGCTTTACAAGAAGAAGCTTATGTTTTTCCAAATCCTGTAAATGAAAGTTATCACGGATCAATTGCTATTAGCGGACTAACCAATAATGCAAATGTTAAAATAACTGATGTAGCAGGCAATCTAGTTTTTGAAACGACAGCAAATGGGAGCACAGCTATTTGGAATGGTAAAAATAAAAATAAGGAAAGAGCTGCCACCGGAATCTATCTTGTGTTTAGCACTGATCTAAATGGAACGGAGAAGGTGGTTAGCAAAATCGTATTTGTTAACTAAATGAAATATAAAAGTCAGGCCATCTCGCTTACATATATAAAGAACGGAGACAGTTCAATTATTAGCAAAATACTTACAAAAGAGAAAGGGCTTCAAACTTTTATAGTAAAGGGAGTTCGCTCAAAAAAATCTAAAAAGAAACTAAGCTATTTTGAGCCCCTTAGGCTTTTAAATATTGATGCTGATTTTAATGCTAGAAAATCATTGCAATATTTGGGGGACGCAACTATTGCGGTTAATTTTGACAATATGAAAAATAAAATGAATAACAGTTTTATTAGGTTTTTTATTGCAGAAATAAGCTCAAAAGTTGTGCAAGAAAATGAACAAAATAAAATGTTATTTGATTTTATTTGGAAAGCCTCTAATGAGCTTTACAGTTCTAAAATTACAGATCCGAATTTTGCTCTAAAATATCTAATTAATTTGTCTAGATTCCTTGGGTTTTATCCTTCAGAAATAGAAATAAAAAAGCCTTTTTTTGATCTTGAAAGCGGTGTTTTTTCTGATAAAATAACGAGTTTTAGCCCATTCCTTAATAAGCAAAAAACAACGTATTTAAAAGCTCTTATCAACAATGAAAGAATATTAATACCACAAAAACAAAAATCAGAGCTGTTAAAAGAGTTGTTGTGCTACTATAAACTACATCATTACAATCTTGATGGCATTACGTCGCATTTAGTAATTGAAGCCCTGAGGTCATGAAAAAAACACTTTTAATACTAATTGCCGTCTATAGTAATAGCTTGTTAGGGCAAGTAATAATGATTAAAGACAGTCTGCTAAATTCTCCTATTGAGAACGTCACTTTTCGTTTTAAGGCCGTTGGATTGGTAAGTGATCAAAATGGAAATATCGACGTCTCCTTGTTTAAGGATGATGATGTTATCGAGATATCTCATTTAGCATATCATACTAAAAAAATAGTGAAAAAAAATATCCGCAGAATTGTTTATCTAAACCAAAAAACAAATATCCTTCCTGTGGTAATTTTTACTGAAGAAATTAAAATTCCAATATCTGAAAAATATCCTATATTTAAAATATCTCCTAGAGAAATCAATAGGATTGAATCGTCAATAGCAAGTTTACTTTCTAGCGAGTCTCCGGTAGTTATTCAAGAAAGCCAATCTGGTGGTGGAAGCCCAAATTATAGGGGCATGGAGGCCAATCGTCTACTTTTAATTGTAGATGGAATTCCACTAAATAATGCTATTTACAGAAGCGGACATTTACAAAATTCCGCAACGATAAATCCCTTTTTTATTAAATCGGTTAAATTACTTTCTGGGCCCGCATCTGTTGCTTATGGAAATGGCGCAATGGGAGGGGCCTTGATTTTTAAAACACCATCCCCTATTTATAAAAATAGTGTTCTTTTTTATCAGCAATTTGAAAGCAGTAGTAATGCCGTTATTACAAGTGTTAAAACTAATTATCACAAAAACAGATTGTCTCATACAACAGCCTTTTCGATGAAATCAGCAGGAAATTTAAGCATGGGCAAAAATAGGCTTCATGGGTATGAAAATTGGGGGAAAGAAGGGGCGAGTAACAATGAGCAACTTTACACAAGTTACATAAAGGCAGACTTTATGCATAAAAGTAATTATACTATTAAAAATGGCCAGATACTTTTAAACACTCAATACTCCACATCATCCAATATTAATCGTTTTGACAAGATGAATGACATTATAAATGGTGTTCCTAAATACAAACATTGGTATTACGGACCTCAAAAAAGATTTTTTCAAAGCATAAATTATACAACTAACTATAATACTATTGTTTTCGACAACATAAAAGCTGCGATGGCCTTTCAAGATTTAAAAGAGTCGCGCCACACACAATTACATGGAGAAGATCTTTTAAATAACAGAAATGAAAATGTAAAAATATATGATTTCAACATGGATTTTAATAAGCAACTTCAAAAAATAAAAATAGCTTATGGAATGGGNTCTAGANTTCAGGAAGTTTCTTCAAGCGCAAACCTGAGNGGNAACAACTCAAGTTTTTANAATACTACTAGATACCCTAATGGGGGAAGTNATGTGCAAGATTTTTTTGCNTATACTCAGTTTAACTTTCCGCTACATNAAAAATTAGATTTGTTNATGGGGGGAAGGTGGAATTACAANNTGTTAAATGCAAAATTTAACAGTCCTAATTTTAAATTTGAAAATGTANANACCCGCAACAACTCTTTTGTGAAATCGGCATTAATTTCATTTAACCCTATTAGTAGTACATTTATTAATGCCTCTTATTATGGTGGTTTCAGAAATCCAAACATTGATGATATTGGGAAAGTGTTTTCTAAAGACGGCATAAATGTGGTGATTCCAAATTCAAATCTTGAACCAGAATATGCAAACAATTTTGAGTTTTCCATTAACTATGTTTTGACCTCTTTTAAGGTTCAAATACAACTATTCAACACTCAGATTTTAAATGCTATAAATAGAGAATATGGAGCCCTTAATGGGGCTGATAGTATTATTTATGACGGGCAAATGATGCGAATTCAAATGAACAAGAATATTGAGCATGCCACAATAAATGGCGCAAGCTTATTGGCTAATTTTAATGCTAGTGATAATTTTTTAATAACTGCTAGTTTCAATCATCTTATCGGAGAAAAAGACAACAATAAGCCTTTAGCCCGCATACCTCCTTTTAATGCTAAAATTTCTTTTAATTATAGGCTGGAAAAACATGTGTTTGATTTCTACACTCACTACAATGGATGGAAATTCACAGAAGATTATGATGATGAGGGAGTGGACAATATAGATGAAGCCACAAATGATGGCAACCCAAGCTGGTATACCCTAAACTTATCCTACAATAAAAAAATTGATAAAAATATCAGCTTTACTTTTGCTATAAAAAATATTCTTGACGCCCACTACAAAACATTTGGCTCTGGCCTAAGCTCCAGTGGCAGGAATTTTGTTGTTTCATTAAGCGCTAGTTTTTAATCCTTATAGCATATTACAAAATAGCTTACAACTATTCACTATATTTGCGCCTATGAATAAACTAAATATACTTATCGCCTCTCTATTTTTTTCTTTGTCTCTTTCAGGGCAGATTTGGGAAGATAAACTACTTAAAATAAACGCAAGCCCTACTATATCTGAGAAATTTGAGGCTTTTGAAAATTATAGAGCTACACATCCTTACACAAAAGGAAATGGATATAATCCTTATGCTAGAGAAATGAGTTTTGTCACTCAAAGGGTTTCTGATAATAGCTCTTTTAATCCTACTGCGCTATATACTGAATGGAAAAAAGAAAAAAGAAAGTATAGCGCTGCTAAGCAATCGTCATCTGGCAATTGGGTTTCTATGGGTCCTGTCAACACGCCTATCATCCTTTCTAATGGGAAAAAAAGAGGTAATGGCAGGGTAAATTGTATTGCATTTGACCCTTTTGATTCTAATGTTATTTGGATTGGATCTCCTGCTGGCGGACTTTGGAAGTCTGTAGATGGAGGGGGCAGCTGGACAACAAATACAGATGATTTGCCCGTAATTGGCGTTTCTCATATTGCTATTGACCCTATGGATAACCAGGTAATGTATATCGTTACTGGAGATGCAGATGCAACTGATACTTATAGTATTGGTATTCTAAAATCTGTTGATGGAGGAAACACTTGGAATACTACCGGTTTAAGCTATACGGTAGATCAAGAAAAAACAGTTAATAAAGTAATTGTAAATCCTAACTTTACTGATAGTCTCTATGCTGTTACCAACACCAATATACAGATCAGTACAGATGCAGGAATTTCATGGCAGACAGTAGGTGCGCTTGGCAGGTGGAGAGATATTGAGTTTAAGCCCAATAACCCTAACATTCTGTATGCGGCGAAACAATCAGGTGGAAGCTCAACAATTTACCGATCTAATGATGGTGGCGCCAACTGGAACCCCATAAATAATGGAATAAGCGGTAATCGATACCGTCCTTTAATTGCTGTAACTCCAGACAATCCCGAGGTTGTTTATGCTCTTTTTTCTGCTTCTGATTATAGTTTTCATGGCCTATATAAATCTTCAGATGCGGGTGATACTTGGGTGCTACAATCAAATAGCCCTAACATTTTAGCATGGGAAACTGATGGAACTGGAACTGGAGGTCAATCGTGGTATGATCTTAGCCTAGGAGTAGCAACAAATAATGAAGATTTGGTATATGTTGGAGGGATAAATATTTGGCGATCAGATGATGGCGGTGTTAATTGGGATATTGATGCTAGTAGTGGGAATGGGTCTAATTACTCATATATGCATGTAGATCAACACGCATTTGAATTTAATCCTCATACTCATGTCGCTTATGCAGGAAATGATGGTGGATTTTACAAATATGTTGATAATCTAAATAAATGGGTAGATATTTCTGATGGATTAGAAATATCGCAATTCTATAATTTAGGTTTGTCAAAATCTAACCCGAACAGATTGGTTGCGGGAGCGCAAGATAATGGTACAGAAATGCTGACAAACACCACATGGGATGCCATTCGGGGAGCTGATGGCATGGAATGTGCAATTGATCACTATGATGATGAAATTATATACTCTGAATCACAATACGGGGGATTAAAAAAGTCTTATAATGGGGGAAATAATTGGGATAATATTAAGCCTGTAAGCTACCAAGGAGCCTGGAATACTCCATATGAAATGCACTCAATAAATAGCAATTTAATTGTAGTTGGTTATGACGAAGTATATCGATCTACAACAGGGGGCGCAAGCTGGGACTCTATTTCATATAATGTTAGTGGAGGGCAAGCTATTCAAACAATAGCATTGGCGCCTTCTGATGAAGATTATATTTACGCCGCTTCTTATAGTAAAATTAAAGTCACCAAGGATGCTGGGCTTAGCTGGAACTATATCAAACCTGGCCTTCCAAACTATAGCATCACTGATGTGGCTGTTGCCACAAATAACCCCGACAGAGCTTGGGTCACCTTCTCTGATTATAATAACATTCATAAGGTTTATGAAACAAATGATGCTGGCAGCACCTGGATAAATATCTCAGGAAGCAATCTTCCTGGATTGCCAGTTAATTGCATTACGTACCAAGGAGGGACAAATGATGATTTATATATAGGAACTGATGTTGGAGTGTATTATAAAGACAATACAATGACCGAATGGATACCTTTTAATAATGGGTTGCCAAATGTAATTATATCCGAATTAGAAATTCATTACGATGAGGGGACAATCAGTGCTGCTACTTACGGCAGAGGAGTCTGGGAAAGCCCTTTGAACACTTTGCCTGGAGTAAATACTTATGAAATAGAAAATATAGCTTATGACGTTTATCCTAATCCAGCTAAAGACAAGATATATATACGAACTAATATAAAAAATATCAATCTGAGCATCTTTTGCCTCGCCGGAAGAAAGGTTATTGAAACGAATTCGAAAACAATTGATGTTTCTAATTTAGCGCCAGGGTGTTATATTTTAGAAGTGGAAAACAAGGAAATTATTCAGCGGAGTAAACTGGTCATAAAATAGCTTCGAATTCTTTTATATGCTTTCTTTTTTGCCCCTGAGGGTCAAACACAAGCCCAATGTTTACAACTATTTTATTCTTTATAAAGTAGGTTTTAATAAGGAATGGGCCTCCCATAAATCCATTCTCTAATTTCCATAGTCCCCTATAAATATTTTGAAAATAGAAGGGGGGGTACTCTTTTTCTATACGAACAAAAGAGTTTTCTTTAAGCCCTATAAGATGTTTAGCAAAAACACTATCTGTTTTAAATAACACTTCGGCTTGTACGTTTTTAGTTTTTGGAACAAATGAAAAAATAAGTATGTTTTTTATTTCATCCGATTTTTTGGGGTCATAATTTGCCCAAAAAAAAGCACTGTCATTATTTACAATCTCATATTTCTTTGGGACAATACATTCAACCCCGAAGCTGTTAAAAAGGGTTTGTTCAATATTTTTCTGAGATGATTTTTTTAAATCTTTTTTTATTGACCTCACCTCTTTTAACGCAAAAAGATCTCTTAGCTGAGCTAGTTCTTTTAATAATGTCTGATGATTGTTTCCCCAATTCAATTGAGCTACAAATTGATCTTTAGCCCATTTGTTTTTTTGACTAGATTTTACTCCCCCTTCTAAAACTATTACAATATTTGTATGTGTTTTTAATATGGATTTAAGCTCGCTATGGTTTATTTGAATAACCTTGAATAAAGATTCAACCTGATTAACTCCATCAATTGCTGTCCCAAATGTAATTTTCACTAAGCTGTCAATTGTGTTTTCCCATAATAGATCGTCTACCACAAAAATCACTTCTGAATTTTTTCCCGTAGAATAAGGTAATATTTTCCTTTCTTCAGTGCAGCTACTAAAAACTAAAAAACATAGAAAAAGAAATCTCATTAAATTGTAGGTAAAATAATTTTAGTGCCTGGCTTAAGGTTGTCGCTTTCTAAGTTATTTAAAGATTTTATTTTCCAAACACTAAGCCCGTCATATTTTTTAGCTATACCCCATAGAGTGTCTCCAGGCTGCACTATATGCTCTTTTTTTTTGACCTTGGGTTTTTTCTTAAGCCCCTCTTGTTCCTTTTTTACATAAACTATTAGTTTTTCACCAGGATCTAATTTTGTGTCTGTAAGATTGTTCCATACTTTCAATTCAAATACCCTTACTCGGAATTCTTTAGCTATCCTGCCTAAATAATCTCCTTTTACAACCTCATAAATTATTCGGTCCTCATTAATTAGTATTTCTTTATAGTCTACAGCATCAATAAATAAATAGTTTGCCTGCTCATTAGTTAAAAAATCATTTATGGCGTAAGACGGTAAAAACAAAATAGAATTAACAGGAAAAACATCTTTTTTATATGAAGGATTAAGATAATTTATGGTTTCCTTATTAACACATAGCATTTCAATAATTGTATTTATTTCTACTTGTTTTTTTATTTTAAGCGTGTCTATTTTATTTATCTTTATATTTATTGATTCTGCAAATATATTATGCTGCTCGGCATAATTCATTATATAATTAACTGCGATAAAAGTAGGAATGTAATTTCTAGTTTCTTTTCTAAGATGAGGATATAGCTCCCAAAAATCGTAAGTGCCTATATCGTTAATTTTTCTTTGTAAATAGCCTGGCCCCCCATTGTAGGCTGCTAATACTAAATTCCAGTCGCCAAACATATCGTACAGTTTAATAAAATATTCACAGGCTGCCTTAGTGGATTTTAATGGATCTTGTCTTTCATCAATATATGAAGTTACTTCTAAGCCAAATTCCTTCCCTGTTAAATACATAAATTGCCACAAACCAGTTGCTCCAGAATTTGATTTTGCTCTAGGATTTAGTGCAGATTCTACAATAGCCAAATATTTAAACTCTAGAGGTAAATTATATTTGTCTAATTGCTGCTCAAATAATGGGAAATAAAGCTCTTTTATCCCTTGCATTCTTGAAATTAGAGATCTATTTCTTCCTACGTAACTATCTATAAAAGGATGAACTTTTTGATTGTAAGATAGGTCCATAGGAGATTTTGCGTCTAAAAAACCTAACCTCTGTTCATAAATGTTTAACTCTTCTGTATTGTGTGGACCAGCAGCATTGATTGGTTTTAAGCTAGAATTGATAGTTGTATCAGGGTCAGGAACAAACAATGTGTCTCCCGCATAAACAAATGACGATAAACATACACAAATAACAATAAATATATTTTTCACAAAACAAAATTGCCAAAACATAACATTAAAATCACACGTTTAAGCATTCAATTATTAACGCGAGTTTGTTGACGACTATTTTGGGTGATACATGATTAAAGATTTTATATCTTTGTGCTTGTTATGAATACACAAAAAAAATATCCTCAAGGCGAGTTGCTAAGAGCAATTAGTGTCCCAGCTGATTTAAGAAAATTAAATGCAGATCAATTGAAACAAGTTTGTGATGAGCTAAGACAGTATATAATTGATATTGTATCGGAAAAAGGGGGGCATTTTGGCGCAAGTCTTGGTGTTGTTGAGCTGACGGTTGCTTTGCATTATGTTTTTAATACTCCTGAAGATCAATTAGTTTGGGACGTTGGCCATCAAGCTTATGGTCACAAAATTTTAACAGGGAGAAAAGAGCAGTTCTCAACAAATAGAATTAAAAATGGGCTAAGTGGATTCCCTAAAAGAAGTGAAAGTGTTTATGATACTTTTGGGGTTGGACATGCTTCCACTTCTATTTCGGCAGCACTTGGAATGGCGATTGCATCAAAAGGAAATGGTAAAAAAAACAAACAACATATTGCTATAATAGGAGATGGGTCTATGACTGCAGGAATAGCTTTTGAAGGCTTGAACCATGCTGGAGCAGAAAACACAAATTTACTAGTGATACTGAATGATAATTGCATGTCAATTGACCCTGCAGTTGGAGCGCTAAAAGAATATTTAACAGATATTTCTACTTCTAAAACCTATAACAGAGCAAGAAATAGCATTTGGAAAATACTGGGTAAAATTAGTCAGTTTGGGCCTAATGCGCAGACTGTAGCTAAAAAAGTTGAGGGGGCTGTAAAAACCACATTACTTGGGGAAAGTAATTATTTTGAGTCATTAAATTTCAGATATTTTGGCCCTATTGATGGTCATGATGCAAAACATCTGGCTGAAGTATTAAAGGATTTAAAAGAAATCCCTGGCCCTAAAATATTGCATTGCCTAACGGTAAAAGGGAAAGGATTTACCCCCGCTGAAAAAGGAGATTCTACTGCTTGGCATGCCCCAGGTGTTTTTGATAAAGAAACTGGAGAAATTCTAACATCTAAAGCAAAAAAAACGCCTCCAAAATACCAAGATGTATTTGGAGAGACAATAATTGAACTTGCAAAAGAGAATGAAAATATTGTAGGCGTAACACCGGCAATGTTAACTGGAAGTTCCTTAAATAAAATGATGGCCGAAATGCCTAACAGAACCTATGATGTCGGAATTGCAGAACAGCATGCTGTAACCTTTTCTGCTGGTATGGCAACACAAGGAAAATTGCCATTTTGTAATATCTACTCTTCTTTTATGCAAAGAGCCTATGATCAGGTCATACATGATGTCGCTCTTCAAAACTTAAACGTTGTTTTTTGTCTTGATAGAGGGGGTCTTGTAGGGGCAGATGGAGCTACTCATCATGGCGCTTTTGATATTGCATACTTCAGATGTATTCCAAATATGATCGTGTCTTCTCCAATGAATGAAAAAGAGCTGAGAAACTTAATGTATACAGCCCAACGCCCAAATCAAGGTCCTTTTTCAATAAGGTACCCTAGAGGAAAAGGGGTTATGTTAAATTGGAAGCATCCATTTGAAGAAATAAAAATTGGAACAGGTAGAAAAATAATTGATGGGGAGGGGGTTGCAATTCTATCTTTTGGTCATCCCGGCAATTTTGTTCTACGAGCACAAGAAGATTTTAAAAAAGAAGGATTAGACATTGCGCATTACGACATGAGATTTGTAAAGCCTCTTGATGAAAAATTACTCCACAAGATATTTAAAAAATTTAACACTATCATTACTTTAGAAGATGGTTGTCTGCAAGGGGGGTTTGGCTCTGCAATACTAGAATTTATGGCAAATAACAATTATCAATCAACCGTTAAACGACTCGGTATCCCTGATGAATTTATAAATCATGGCACGCAAGCGGAACTGCATCATGATTGCAATTATGATGCAAATGCAATTGTCAGAACTGTACACGAAATATTAGCAGAAAAATCTGTGTCTAAAGTTAGTTAATCGTAAATTAAAATTACTATTACTTTGTAATTAGACCTATTAGCAACTTTATATATCTTTGCCTTTATTCAGTAACTAATTAAAAGACAATGAGAATTAAAAAAATCCTTAGCCCGGAATGGGGGCAAGAGAAGATAGCTATAAGTGGCTGGGTAAGAACCAAGAGGGGAAGTAAAAATGTCTCTTTTATTGCATTAAATGATGGGTCTACTATCAATAATATTCAAATTGTTGCTGAAGGATCCGTTTTTTCTGAGGAATTATTAAAACAAATAACAACCGGATCTTGTATTAGTGTAGAGGGGAATTTAGTGCCCTCAAAAGGAAGCGGGCAAGACAAGGAGGTTTTAGCCGCCAAAATAGTGGTTTTAGGAATTGCAGATGTAGATGAATACCCTTTGCAGCCAAAAAAACATTCCTTAGATTTTTTAAGAGAAAAGGCCCATCTAAGGTTTAGAACAAATACTTTTTCAGCAACTTTCAGGCTGAGACACACACTGACTTTTGCTGTGCATAAGTTTTTCAATGACAGAGGGTTTTTCAATATCCATACTCCAATTATTACAAGTGTTGATGCTGAAGGAGCTGGAGAAATGTTTAAAGTAACCAATCTTGATTTAGAAAATTTGCCAAAAAACCCTGCTGGCAAGGTTGAGTTTTCAAAAGATTTTTTCGGAACTAAAACACACCTTACTGTTTCTGGGCAATTAGAAGCTGAATTAGGGGCGTTAGCCCTTGGTAAAGTTTACACTTTTGGGCCAACTTTTAGAGCTGAAAATTCAAATACTTCAAGGCATCTTTCTGAATTTTGGATGATTGAACCCGAGGTTGCTTTTAGTGATTTAGAAAAAAACATGGATTTGGCAGAAGAGTTTCTGAAATACTGCATTAAGTATTGTATGGAAAAAAATGCTGATGATTTGAAATTTTTAAATAAAAGGTTTTCTGATGAAGAAAATTCGATAAAGAAAGAAAATCGCTTAGAAATGGGCCTTATCGAAAGACTTGAGTTTGTTTTAGAAAATGATTTTGTGCGCTTAACGTACACTGAGGCTATTGATATTTTAAGAAACTCAAATCATAATAAAAAGAAAAAATTTAACTACTTAATTGATGGGTTTGGAGCTGAATTGCAGTCGGAACACGAAAGATATTTAGTCGAAAAAAAATTCAAAAAGCCTGTAATAATTACAGATTACCCTAAAGATATCAAGGCGTTTTATATGCGTGTAAATGAAGACAATAAAACTGTAAGAGCAATGGATATTCTTTTCCCAACTATTGGTGAAATTGTAGGAGGGTCACAAAGAGAAGAAAGATTAGACAAACTAGAAGCTCGAATTGAAGAAATGGGTGTCTGTAAAAATGAGTTGTGGTGGTATTTAGAAACAAGAAAATTTGGAACTTGTGAGCATGCGGGATTTGGCCTAGGCTTTGAAAGGCTAATGATGTTTGTAACTGGAATGAAAAACATCCGAGATGTAATACCTTTTCCTCGAACGCCTCAAAATGCTGAATTTTAATGGGAACGCAAAGACTGAAACAAAAACAATATCAAACCCTAAGCCCCCAACAAATACAATTTTTAGGTGTTTTGCAATTACCGGTTTTATCCTTAGAAAAAAGGATCGAAGAAGAGCTTGAGGAAAACCCTGCTCTAGATGAAGAAGAGAGTTTAGAGGAGAATACAGTCGTTTTCAAGAGCCCTTCATCCAATCAAAATGTTGACGATTTTCAAATTGCAGACGCATCTAATAGTATTCAAGATCACCTTACAAAACAGCTTATTGATTTAAATCTACCAGATAGTGTTTTGTTTTTGGTTGAATATCTTATTAATAGTATTGATGATAATGGATTTTTAAATAGAGACCTGTATTCAATTAGTAGCGATCTTTTAACAAATACCAACAACGTTGTTTCTGAAAAAGAACTTCAATTAGCTTTAAAAATTTTACAGGATCTGGATCCTCCTGGAATTGGAGCAAAAGATTTGCAAGACTGTCTTTTGTTACAACTAAAAAAATCATACCCAAATGAGAAAATTGCTTTTAAAATAATCTCAGAATATTACACCCCTTTTAGTAATAAAAATTTTGAACACCTGATGAAAAGCCTAACCCTTTCTAAAAAAGATCTGAAGGGCGTTTATGTTCTCATTGAAAGCTTAACTCCATTTCCAGCTGCAGGATTTTCAATAAACACTGCCCCTTCTAATTATATCTATTCTGATTTTATAATTTCCATAACTAATAATGCCCTTCAGCTAAAGCTTAATAAAGGCAATGTGAAAGTCTTAAAAATAAGCAAGTACTATTCTGATTTGCTATTGAAAACCAATGATAACGACACAAAAGAATTTTTAGCGCAAAAAATAGATAAAGCAAGATGGTTTAAAGAGTCTATGGAAAAACGTGAATCCACCTTAAGGAAAGTGATGAAGGCGATAATGGAGCTACAAAAAGATTATTTAATTAGCGGATTCGAAACTGACTTAAAGCCAATGAAGCTTGCTGATATTGCAGATGTCGTTAAAATGGACATCTCTACTATTTCCAGGGTAAGCAACTCTAAATTTATTGAAACACATTTTGGGACCTTTAAGGTTAAAGAGTTGTTTTCTGACGCGTTTAGAAAAGATAATGGAGAGGTTATTTCAACAACTGTAATTAAAACTCAATTAAAAGAGATTGTCTTAAGCGAAGATAAATTACGGCCATTTACAGATGAAAAACTTTCTGAATTATTAGGAAAGGATGAGTATCACATAGCCAGAAGAACAGTAGCAAAGTATAGGGAGCAACTAGGCATAGAAACAGCAAAATTAAGAAGGACGTTATAATGCGGTTTTCTAAAATCATTTCTGTAATTCTGCATCCCATTTTTATGCCAACTATAGCATTTTCTTTAAGTATAAAGTCCCTCCCTAGCATTGGGTTTTCAATCATAAACAATTTAGGTTTTATTTATCTTGTTTTGCTTTTAAGCACTATTATAATGCCCTTAATGAGCATCTTTTTTTTAATACAAAAAAAGCTGGTTACTTCATTGGAAATGAATAATTACAAAGAGCGTTTTGTTCCGCTTATTATAACGGCAATTTGGATGTGTTATGGCTATTATAAGGTTTACGAAATTATTGTTTTCTCTACTGTATTAAAAATAGAATTTTTATGTGCAATTATTATAATTTTCATTGCTGCATTTATTTCTAAATTTTGGAAAATAAGCCTTCATATGTTGGGAGCGGGGGGGGTTGTTGGAGTTCTTTTTAGTATAAATATTTTATATGGGGGGTTGTTGCAAGCAATAATTATTTCTTTATTGCTTGCAGGAATTTTAGGAACTGCTAGAATAAACGAAAAAGCACATAATCACAAGCAAGTTTACGCAGGCTTTTTAATTGGATTTTTAGTTGAGTCTGCAGGTGTTTTATTCTTTTAAAATCACGTCTACAATTTTGATTTTCCGTTCCAGCATAGCTTCAATACTATATATGGATTTCTTTTTATCATTTGCATCATCGCTAGTTTTTTCTGATGCATTGCTCTCTCCAAATGGTAGTTCTTTTATTATTAGGCTTCCTGAAAGAATATGATCTTTAAATGCTGCATTTTTAAATTGTTCTATATAATTAATAACACTTGAAATTCGTCTTTGTGATAAGTTTTGATTGTATTCAAGATTGTGTAGTGGACTCGCATAACCTCTTATTTGAAGCTCTATATTATTCCCATTTGACAAATCAAAAAGAAGCGTCTCTAGTACTTTATTTAAAGCGTTAAAGTTTTTTTTCAAAACATCCTCGAAAAAGGCTCCTAGTTCTGAATTTTCTTTTTCATAATTGGTTTTCATCATAAAATATGAAATGTATGCTTCTTTATAGGTTTTATTGGTTTTAATATTCATTGTTCTAGAGTCAGGCTCGTCATTGTGAAAATAAAGATCTAGCGGTAGGAGCTTGTGAATTTTAGATGATTTTTTACTCGTATATCTAAACGGGGGTGAATATTTAAAAGAAAAAATGTCATTACAGCAATATTCAGGCCTTTCAAAATTCGCCCCCTGTCTGTTTGAAGCAAAATAGCCATTATTTTCATCATAAAACGTTATATACAATTCATCCTCAGTGGTATTTATTTCTATAACATTTACAGGCTTATCCCAGAGATTTAATATCCCTTCTGATTTATAAATATCAAAACCTCCAGAGCCGTGTTCTCTGTTAGATGAAAAGTAAAGCATTTTATTATGTTTATTATAAAATGGCGTTATCTCATCAGCAGAAGAATTTATCTTATTTCCTGCATTTATAGGTATTCCAAATTTACCATCTTTATCAATAATTGTAAGCCAAATATCTAGCCCTCCAAGGCCCCCTTTTCTATCAGAAACAAAATATAGAACTGTGTGAGATTTTTCATGGCTAACAAAAGGCTGTGTATTTAAACTTTTATCAGAAGAAAAAATTGAAATATCATGAAACCCATGTTGTTCATTCTTTTTTTGATAAACTATTTTGCAATCTCTCATTTCGTTGCTATGTATTGTAAAAAACCCCTTTTCTGATTCTGACAAAGCTATATTAGCTGTATTAAAGCTATTAGAGCTATACTTTGTATGTCCTTTTCTCCTCCATTCTCCATTAGCAAATTTAGCGGTATAAATGTTAGATATTAGCTTCCCTTCTAGCTCTGTAATAGCTGTAAAATAAGCTGTAGAATCATTTTTCTGAATAAAATTTATCTCAGTGTTTTTTGTGTTTATATTATCTGGCAATCGCTTTATAAAAATCTCTTGTGACATGGCCACAAGAGGAAAAAGAAATATGAAGATTCCGCTTTTCATCATAAATATTTTGGGCAAAATTTCTGCTTTAACTGTTTTTCTTCATGAGTAATGCTCCACCCATAACTTATTGAAACCTCAAATCCCCCCATAGAATTTGATGCATTAGCTAACGTTGATGTGTTTATATCATAAGAAATCACTGCCTCTAAGTTTGCTTTTTTCACACCTAAAGTCACAAAAAAGGCATCCTTTATTCTACTATAAAACCCTGAAATCAAATCAAAGTTATCATTTAATTTATATTTTAAGCCTGAGCCAAGTATAAATTCTTTGTCCTGATTTTGTGATGAGAAATAAAAACCTGGAGAGATATTTATTTTTGAGCTAATGTTTGTATAATAAATTGAGTGGAGTATATATTTTGAATTTAAAACTACTTTGTCATTTGAAGTTAATGATTGTTTGGGTTTATTTAAATGAAAAAGTGAAGCTCCTAATAACAATGATGAATTGCGATCTAATTTTTTGTAATTAAGAGCCCCTAACCCAATGTCAAAAAAGGTAAATTTTATATTTTGAAGGAGTTCATTTTCCAAAAAAATTAAATCATCATAATTAACTGATCTTTGATAAAGCCCTGCTTGTAAGCCAATCGCCAATAAATTTTCTTTTGAATAAACTGATTTTGCTAAAGAAAGGGAAAGTCCGTTTGTTGAAAAATGAGAATCGCCTGCAACATCATTTAAAATAGTTCCTCCTAGTGAAAGGCCTTTGTAAAAATCTTTTGTGTTAAAAGAAAGGGAAAGTGTTTTAAATGGTTTTGTAACTCTAGCCCACTGTGACCTTCTTTGTAATTGCAATTCATAATCCTCATTTTGAATTGCAATTAACGCAGGATTTATTAGTGATTTTGTTTTGTCAAATTGAGAGTAATGAACATCTTGCGCTTGCATATATTCCGAAAAAAACAACAATATTATCAAGTAAATCCTTGTCATCTTATTAATGTGATATTTCCTTTTTGAAATAGGTTTTTATTGCCAATACATTTTAATTCAAGATAAAAATCAAAAACCTGCGGATTAAGTTTTTCCCCATTAAAAGTCCCGTCCCAATGTTGAGAAATTTCAGAAGAGTAAAAGACTTTTTGTCCTAATCTGTTGAATATTTCTAATCTTAACTCTGTGACAATTCCATCTATATCTTCAATAAAATAAACATCATTAACATTATCCTCATTTGGAGAAAATGCATTTGGGATGGTTAAATTCCTAGTGTCACAAAAAACATCTTCTACTTGTATACAAATAGAGTCTTTTAATGAACAATTGAAAGGAGTGCTAACTTCAAATTTATAACACTTTGTTTCTTCGGAAAATATATTCTGTGAAGAATTTGAATTAGTAAAGTCATCCCAAATAATAGTGGAAGTGGTAGCAATATTTAATATAACCTCTTCCCCTTTAAAAACAACAGTGTCTGAAGCCCAAATAGAGTCTATAATAGGGTAATTATAAACGCTTACCAATATAGAGTCTTGAATGATACAGCCGTCACTATTAATTACCTCAACACTGTACCATATTTGTGATTCTGGAAAGTCAATAAATGCAGATGTATCAAGATTGTTTACATTCCAATTATAAGATACAATTGGAAAATCAGGAGTTAAATTTGTTACCCCAACCAAAGTCGAGTCTCCTATGCAAACATTATTTGCAAACACCTCAATATTAATACTTTCGGGCAAAACCTCAACACTATCTATTTGTATGCAATTGCCATCTGAGACTTTAACATAAAATTTATCAATACTTGCGACTATTAAACTGCTTGAGCTGCTTAATGTGTCTGTAAAATTATTATTAGAAGACCAATGAACAGAAGTCACAGAATTAGCAAATGTAGCACTCAACAAAATTGGAGTGTTGCAATATGCCGTGTCCAAACCAGCATCTAAATCCAATTCAGTTACTAAAATGTTTTGAAAAAGTGTATCTGTGCAGCCTCCATTTGAAATAAGTAGTTGGTATTGCTGGTTTAAATTAACGTCACAAAAAGGATTGGAAGCATTCGAGCTGCTTAAGCCGGTACTAGGAAACCAAAAATATGTAATTGTTGGGTCGTTAACCGGAAGCAACCCTATCTGTATTTGTTCATTATAACATTTAACAATACTTTGTATAGTATCGGAAGAGTTTGATAAAATATAGATTTGCTTTACAATGGTGTCAGCTACATTACAGGCATTATTATCGGTTGCAATAAGTGTAATGTTATGCATTCCATATTGACTAAAATCATGTGTTGGAGTTGCCAAATTTGAAGTATTCCCATCACCAAAATCCCAAACATAACTTACATCTGGACTTGAAATAGTTAAATTCTGAAAAGAGACAGTGGTGTCACACCCAACCCAGGGCGCGTTAAAATCAGCAATAACCATAGGGAAATCAAAATTAAATTTAAAGACGCCATTATTGCAATTTAGGCTATTGTTTGTAACAGAAACTGCCCCTGGGTTTGGCTCAATAGGAAAGTCAGAATTCCCCCCGCATCCTGCGCAAACTGAATGATAAACAACTCCTTTTTTGTCAAACCTACTGGTTCCTCCATCTACATGTTCATTGCTTTGGCTTCCTCCAAAATAAGTAGCATATATAATAGTGCTTAAAGCATCATCCAAAACCATTAAATAAATATCGTTTCCATCTGTTTGTTGCTGGTGCGCATTAGAGCTAACTGGCAGGTTTAAAGTAGATAGGGGGCCTCCTAAATTTGATCCCCAGCCAGCAACATATATTTTATCACAAACATCCACCAAAAATGCAGTAGGAGAAATATCTGGAGTTCCTTTTCCTGTTCCAAAAACAGTTGATCTTAATATACTGCTCAAATCCGTATTAAATACCGCTATAAATTGACCCGCATCTAAAACTGAATAGCTAGAGTTATTAACCAGTTGCGATCCTGTTGTTTGTGTTTGTCCAAATAAATAAACATCGTTTTTGCTTCCAATTTCCACAAAATATGATTGGTCATATTTACTAGTTCCAAAATAAGATGAAGCAACAATTTGAGCCCCATTAGAAAGTATCTTAGTTATAAATGCATCTGCCTTAATAGAATCTTGATACAAAGGTTGATATGAATTTGTTGTGGTTGGAAAATCAGCAGAATTTGTTCCTCCAGTCACATATATATCGTCATTTTCATCAAAAGCCAGTGAATAAATTGCATCATCATTAGTTCCGCCAAGATAAGTGCTCCAAATAATTGAAGTAAGTTGATTGTCCATTTTGATCACACATCCTTCTTGAGAGCCATTGGAGCTGTTTTGAAAGCCATTTTTGGTAGGAAAATCTATCGACTTTGTACAGGAGGCTATATAAATGTTGTTTTGTTTATCAATATCTATTTCCCCTCTTACCTCGTCCGCATAATTATATTTAAGCTCTGAGGCTGTATTTAATCCGTCATTTCCAGATCCGCCAACAAATGTAGATGCTAATAACGCCCCCCCATTAGCGCTCAATCTACTTACAAACATGTCTGAGCCATTTGGAAAGGCAACCCCAATGCCAGAAGGAGAAAAGCTTGTGCCTCCATTAAAATTTGGCTGAAAAGCTGATGAAGTGGTTGGAAAATCAGCAGAAGCTGTAGTGCCATAAATAAACAGCTCATTTGCTGAATTTACAATCATTGAATGTGGCAACTCATCTAAACTTCCCCCTAAATATGTTGAATAAATTCTTTGAGTTCCAGTAGTGTCGTATTTTGTAATTGCTATATCTGTCCCCCCTAAATTATTTGCATAATTAATTTGATAAGCACCCATTGTGGTTGGATATCCAGTCCCAAAAGAAGTGCTTCCTGAATATAAAAACCCAAAATCATCAAAAGTTGCTGTGTACCCAAAATTGTCAGTTGTACTTCCAGAATATGTGGAAAATTCCAAAATAGGATCAACAATTAACTCATAGCTCTCGTTGTAGCCCTCTGGGAAACCAAAAGAAAGGATGTCTTTTTTTAACACATAAACACAGGGAACCTCAACTTTTTCTCCATTAATTTTTTGATAAGCAAATGGACGAGATTCTTTTATCGTATTTACAGTTGTGGTGCCATATAAATTCCCCTCGTCTAATCTTATTTTGTCTAATCCGCTATATTTAATTTTAATCTGTTTGGGAGCGGAATTTGGACCTATAATAATATCATATTTTAATTTATTCCTTTCTACATAATATTGAATATCTATACCATTATAAACCTTCCTCTGGTGTAATAATTTATATGACTTCACATTAAGGGCCCATTTAGATTTTTCTGCTAAAAAATAATTCTCAAAATATCTGCTTTCTTCCAAAAGCTCTGTTGAAATGTCGATATTAGAATTAACAAACTCCATTGAATAGGCATGCGCATCGATTTCTTTAATGGTGGAGCTGAGATTATGAGCTGCAACTAATTGATCTGCCGAATAAAAAGAGAAAATCAATTTCCCGTTTTCAATAAAAAGCGCCCCTGAAGGTAAGTTTACTTTAGCCTCAACTTGTTTTGGAAGCTGTCCTTTATTTTGAATAAACGAATTTTGAGCATTTAAATTGAGTCCAGAAATAAAAAGCAGCACACCAATATACGGCTTTAATATATTTCTATTTTTCATCATTTTATTACTTTTTTATCATAAGAATCTCAAGCAAACTATCTTTTATAGTCAAATAATTCTCTTTATTTTCATTTTTTATTGGGTCCCCTGGAGGTAGTTTTTGTTTATATGGATCTACTTGTTTTCCGTTTTTCCAAAATCTATAACAAACATGAGGCCCTGTTGCTAATCCGGTGCTGCCAACATAACCAATTATTTCTCCTTGTTTAACAAAAGCCCCTTTTCTTATTCCTGGTTTTATTTTTGACATGTGTAAATACTGTGTTGTATATGTCCCATTATGTCTTACTTTTACAAAATTACCATTGTTTTTTGTATAGCTAGCCGATACAACTGTTCCATTAGCAGTAGTCATTATTGGAGTCCCCTTGGGGGCGGCATAGTCTGTTCCAAAATGCCCCTTCCACTGTCCAGTAACAGGATGCTTTCTGTTTCTACTAAACTTTGAGCTTATCCTGTAAAAATCTAGCGGTGCTTTTAAAAATGCCTTTCTTAATGTCATTCCTTTTTCATCAAAATATTCGCCATAGTTATTGTTTTCTTTATAATAAAATGCATAAAAATTTTGATTGTTATGCGTGAACTCTGCTGCCAAAACCCTTCCAATTCCAATATAATTTTCTGAGCAAACACTATCAACATAATTGTTCTCGTAATAAACTTTAAATGCATCTCCTTTTTGAATCTTAAAAAAATCAATTGTCCATGCATAAATTTCTGACAATTTTATTGACACCTTTTCACTTATCCCCAGTTTAACTACCGATTCTGACAAAGAATAACTTATTTCTCCTGAAGAAAGCATGACTTTTGTAATAATCTCTTTTTCGCCTCTATAAACATCAACTCCATTTTTCAAATCAACAACAATATAGCTGATGGGGTTTTCTTGATAAATAAAATAACAAGCTTTTTCGATAGAATCTTTTGTGCAAATCACCGTATACTCTTTATCAACCTGTAGGCGTCTAAAGTCAAAGATCTCTTTTGATTTTTTCACAATCTGATCGATTTGAGGGTGGTCAATATGATTTTGATAAAGAATTTCTCCAAAAGTCTGGCCTTGTTTTATGAATGCTTTTGTGACATTAAATGAGTCCACTAAAATTCCATATTCGTACTTTGGCCCAACAACTTCTAATTTATCCTCTTTGCTAGCATGATTCTTTTTGTTGTTTAAATTTGATAAAATAAATACTAAAGCTATTAGTATTAAAACTGGTCCTGTCCACTTTTTCATTTTGCTAATTTAATGGTTTAAGGCCTTTATAGTAATTTAAAACTACTTAATTATTGACAACGGGTGTTTTACTTTTTGATGTTTTACTAGTATTGCCTTTATGCTTCCTGCCCATATTTGTGTTTCAACCTTTATGAGTAAGCGATTTTCATCATCTGATATCCATATTTTCATTTGCTCTCCATCTTGAAACACACGGCCTTCTTGCATTTTAGGTTTAAAAAGCATACAATTAATTGTGCCAAAATTTGTTTTCACTTTTTCGTTTCTTAAATACAAAATCTCTAACAAGTAATTCTCCTCGTCCATAAATACTGGCACGAAAAATGATTTTTTTTGATTCAAACTATCCTTTTTAAAGGTTCGTGCATAAAATAAGGCCGACAACATATCTTGAGTGTTTGAAAAAATTACAGATGAAGTGTCTTTCCAAAAAACCAAATCATCAATATGTTTGAAATTATATTGCTGTTTTTTTTTATAGCCACCTTCGCTTATGTCTCTGAAAAATTTTACCGGTCTAATTTTTGACGTATCTAAATATGTTTCGTAAACATCCCTAACTTTAAAAAACCAATCAAAAAAAACAGCTGTTTTCCCTTTTCCTACAATATGAAAAGTAGATATCCCGTCAATATTTATTTGCCTCTCTATCTCTAGCTCTGCACTACCAACTTTTATTCCTCCAAAAGAAATATGAAAAGCTAAATACTCGCCAACCTTATACGGAATTTTAGTTTGTGAAAATGTCGTTAATCCAAATAAAATAAATATTAAAACCAGACCCCTCATTTATGAAACAAATATAAGGATTTTCTAATTAAATAAATATTTAGAAAATGCCAGCAACTCTCCTTCTTTAAAGTTGTCTGCCATTATTTGAAACCCTATTGGAAGGCCATTAGAGTGATTTCCAAGAGGTAATGAAATAGCTGGATTTCCAGTTAAATTCGCTTGCACAGTAAAAACATCCTCTAAATACATTGCTGTTGGGTCTTTATGTTTCTTGCCAATTGGAAATGCAGTGTGAGGTGCTGTTGGAGAAATTATAAAATCGTATTTTTTAAAAACCTCAATGGTATTATTTTTAATTACTCTTCTTATTTTTTGTGCTTTGGTGAAATACGCATCATGATATCCAGAGCTAAGTACAAAAGTCCCAAGCATAATCCTTCTTTTTACCTCTTCGCCAAAACCTTCAGTTCTACTGTTAATGTAGGTGTTTTCTAGTGTTTCAACAATCTTGCTTCTGTAGCCATAATGCACGCCATCAAAGCGCGCTAAATTTGATGACGCTTCTGCTGTGGTAAGCACGTAATAAACAGGAACCAATAAATCTAATTGCGGAAAAGGAATGGGTTCAACTACATGTCCTTTTTTCTTTAATTCAATTATTTTTTCTTCCATAAATTTTTTTACTTCAGGGTCTAAGCCTTTTCTATCTAAGCAATCTTGTATATAAGCTATTTTAATTGGTTTATCCTTAATGCTTGCTTTGCTGTATTGCTCAACTTTTTTAGTAGAGACAGTGCTATCAAAATCATCCTTTCCAGAAATAACCTCTAAAATTAATGCCGCATCTTCTACATTATTTGCTAATGGGCCTATTTGATCAAATGAAGACGCATAGGCAATTAAACCATATCTTGAGACTCTAGAATACGTAGGCTTGATCCCTACCACTCCACAAAAAGAGGCGGGCTGACGAATTGATCCTCCGGTGTCACTTCCAATTGCCGCTAAACAAAGCCCTGCTGCAACTGCCGCTGCAGAACCACCAGAAGAGCCTCCCGCAACTCTTAAATTGTCTAGCGGGTTTTTTACAGGCCCATATATTGTGTTTTCATTTGCAGATCCCATTCCAAACTCATCACAATTCACGCGACCAATAATTATTGCATCTTCATTTAATAATCTTTGTATTGATGTTGCGGTAAATAATGAATCAAATCCATCCAAAATTTTTGATGCAGCAGAAACTTTATGGTTTTTATAACACAAATTGTCCTTTATACCAATCACCATGCCAGCAAGTTTTCCTGGAGTGCCATTTTTAATCTTATGGTCAACAATTTTAGCTTGCGCTAAAGCCTCATCAGCATACACCTCAATAAAAGCATTGAGATGGCTCTGATTTGAAATTCTTTTTAAATAATTTTTTGTTATATCAGCACATGAAAACGTGCTTTTTTTTAGCGCCTCTTGCACCTCTGAAAATGAACGGAAAAGAATCAAAACCGAAAGAAATTAATCTTTGTTTTTTTGATTAGACTCATTTTTCCCTTTTTTAAATTCACTCACCCCTTTCCCTAACCCTCTCATTAATTCAGGTATTTTTTTGCCACCAAAAAGTAATAATACTACTAGTGCTATAAGAAGCCATTCTGTGCCCCCCATTGTAAATAACAATAATTTTGAAATCATAATTTCTTAAATTTAATTATACTGCAAATTTATGCTTTTTGATTTAATATGCGTTATATAGCCAATTTGATGGATTTTGCTTATCATAGCCCTTCCAGATCTCAAAATGAAGCTCTGTTTTATCCTCCTCTTTGTGTGTTATCACAACACCTATTTTCTCTTTTGAAAGCAATTTCTCTCCTGTTTTTACCCCCACTTCTTTTAATCCAGAATAAACACTAAAATATTCTCCGTGATTTATCAAAACTGCTTTTCCCTCGCCCTTAATAAAGAAAATCCTAGAAACTGTTCCGTCAAAAACCACCCTAACATCTGCGTTTTTATCTGTTGCGATATCAACTCCATTATTAAAAGTTTCAACTCCTGAGAAAACAACATGTTTTTGCGTTCCATATCTACCAACAATTATCCCTTTTTCTAATGGCCATGGTAATTTCCCCTTGTTATTCATAAATTCAGATGAAAGAGCTAGTGCTTCTGGAGTTAAGTTGTAATTGCTGTTTTTTTCTCTTGATTTTGCGATTTCCTCCTTTATTATTTCTCGTATTTTTTCTTCAAGTTCTCTAGCTTTTTTCTGTTTATCTTTGAGTTGTTTTTTGAATAATTTTTCTGATTTACTCAATTTTTTAATTAGTTCTTTTTTGTCTTTTTTATGATTGTTTATGCTTTCCAATTCTTGTTTTTTTGACCCTACTAAAAGTTTTTTTATAGCTAACTCTTCCGTCAACGAATCTTTTTGTTGTGCTAATTTTTTTTTCTTACCTACTAGTTCGGCCTTGCTTTTCTCAATCTTAATTGCTTGGCTTTTTCTAAACACGGAATATTGTTTTAGATATAGCATTCTTTTATAAGCCTGATTAAAATCATCAGCAGAAAAAACAAACATAAGATTGTTCCTGTTTCCTTTTTTCTTAAATGCAGCATAAATCATTTTGGTATATTCATCTTTTAATTTTCTTAAGGTCTCTTCTTCTTCCTTAATTTCTTCCTCTACTTTTGTTATAGAATCCTTATTTTTTTTTATTTTTTTGTTAAGTAAACTTAATTCAATATTTAGCGCAATTAAAAAACCTTCTTTATTTCTTAGTTGAGCTTCTAATACCTTTAAATAACTAAGTGATTTTGTTTTGTTTGACTTAGTTTTATTAAGCAAATCTGTGGTATAATTAATTTCGCTTTCAATCTTTACTTTTTGTTTTTTTAGATCTTCTTTTGTTTGTGCCATTATAAGTTTTGACACACAAAAAAACACCAAAATTAATGCTAATTTAATTGCCTTCATTATATAAATTTGGTGTTTCAAAAAGTATTTTTTTTGGTTTTTTAAACTCAACTTTTGAATATTCTATAGTTGCTTCAAAAGACTCCCCTGCTTCAACTTTTAGGTTGATTTTTCTTGGAAAATTGTCCTCCTCTAAATAATCTTCTAATGTTATTTCTAGTGTGTTTTTGCTGGCAAGCCTCTTGATATTTTGAACCTTGTAAGTATTAGTAACCAAATAACTAACACTATCAGCTATCAAATGAAAAAAATCTCTGTTTGCTTTTAGTGTGTAATTTTTTTTTAGGATCTTAGGATTAGCGGTAATTATATCTTGAAAGTCATAAAATGAAAAATCTACTTTTAGCAATTTTCTTGCCTCTAATGCTGATTTTGTAAAATGTTTTTTGTTAATCCTATTTATAAAAAAAACAGAGTCTGGTGTGATTTGCGCTCTAATTATTTCAATTCCAAAAGGGCCTTTAGCCGAAATCCAAATAATACTATCTTTTCTGTTTATTATATTTACATTTACTTTAATCTCTTGGTTTTTTTGTACGATTTTTGCTCTTCCTTTTAGACTTAGCCATTTCGAATAAGTACTATTGTAATTAACTGAATTTATGATTTCCGTNGNTTTTTTAAGAGNGTTACTAAAATCAGTATTTGTTNCTTTTTTTACCCCACAAGAGGTTAAAAAAAACAAAACTGACACTATACAAAAANNCTTATTCATAAAGTATTCCTTCTTCAATTTTCTGATTAATAAAATCACTAGCNTCTCCTATTGATCTAGCTTTTTTCCATTGATATATTGCGTTGTCCACCTCTCCAAGCTTATATAAAGCATCTCCGTAATGCTCGACTATCACAGAGCTTTTTTTACCTCCGTTTAATAGTGCGTTAAACAGCCATTCTTCTGCTTTTTTATATTCTTTTAGTTGATATAAAACCCATCCGTATGTGTCTTGGTAGGTGCTATTATTTGGCTCTATTTGATTACACCTGAAAGACATTTTTTTTGCCTTTTCTAAATTTTTCTTTCGTAGTGACAAATAGTAGGCGTAATTATTCAAAATTAACAAATTATTAGAGTCTATTTCTAGCGCCTTATCATAATATTGATCTGAAAGATTGTGCTTTTTTTTTATATGATAAATGTCTGCTAAAGATGAATAAAACTCCAGCAATAAATTTTGATTTTCAACCACAAATTCAACTCCTGTTTCTAAAGATTTGATTGCTAAATCATAATTTTTAAACCACTTGTTAGACACTCCATTAAAATAATAAAATAGGGGGTCTGAGGGGAAATAATCAAGGGCTTCAACACTAGTTTTCAGCATTCCCTCAAAATCATTTTGTTGCGCCTGAATAAACAAAACTTGAGTCCAAATCTGATTTTTAGATTTATTATTTTTAAGTGTAATCAAATATTGCTCTTTTGCTTTTTGATATCGATTGTCAGCATATAAAATATCTGCAAAAACAGCTCTTGCTTTCACATCTTCGGGGTGAGTTTTAATTAATATCTCTGCCAGCTCATAAGCTTGATTTTTCATATCTTCATTAAGTGTTATTAATTGATAATAAGAAACTAGGATTCTGATTTTTGTGCCTATATTCAGATTTAAATTATTAAACGCTATTTTTAACTCCTTGTATGATTTTTCATTGTCTCCATTCTGCCTATAATAATCAGCAAGCGTAAGATGGATCCTTCCGTTGTTAGGGGCAATGTTTGCTATAGATTTAAATACCTCAAAAGCCTTCTCTTTTTCATCATTTAACAAATATAGTTCAGAAAGTATTTCCATAGTCTCAATGTCGTTTGGAAACACTTCTAATATTGAAATCAATTCATTAATAGCCCCACTCAAGTTGTTTAACTCTCTATATAGTTTGTGTTTTTGCAGAGATAGTGCTTTGTCAAAACCCTTGTTTTTTTGTAAATCATCATAAACTTTAATAGCTTTTTTAAAATTATTTATATGAAGATATGCATCTGATAGTTTAAAATATAACTCCTCATTGTTTGGTTCAAGCTTAATTAATTTTTTATATTGTTTAGCGGCATTAATAAAATCCTGTTTACTAAACAATATTTCAGCATATAAAAGTGAGTACCACCTGTTATTGGGGTCTAATTTTACAGCTTCTTTTATTTGTTCAGTCGCAATTTCATAACTTCCTTTTTCTGCATTTATAGTCGCAGACTCATAAAAAGGAAGGGGGTTGTTTGGATCAATTTTTATGCACCTAGCAAAACGCCCTAAAGCCTCGTCATAATTTTCTAATGATTTGTCTTTAAGGGCATTAAAAAATTGAGTGTCAAACAGCTTTTTTTGCTTCTCTTTTTTTGGTTTTTTATTATCTTTTATAGTGGCGGCTCCTTCAGGGTAATAAGACTTCCATTGTGCGTAAGAAGACAGGCTAAAAAACCCCATTAATAATATTGCTAAAACCTTTCTCATTATTTCAACCCTGTGCTTCCAAATCCGCCAGCCCCTCTTTCGGATTTTTCTAAAGCTTCAACATCTAACCACTCTGCTTTTTCGTGTTTTGCAATAACCATTTGTGCTATTCTTTCTCCGTCTTCAATTATAAATTCCTCTGATGAAAGGTTAACCAAAATCACCCCAACCTCTCCTCTATAATCAGCATCAATAGTGCCGGGAGAATTTAATACTGTAACTCCTTTTTTAAAGGCTAATCCGCTTCTTGGACGAACTTGAGCCTCATAACCAGCTGGAAGCTCAATGAATATCCCTGTTAGCACAATTGTTCTCGCTAATGGTTTTAAGCAAATTGACTCGGAAATATTTGCTCTTAAATCCATTCCTGCGGAAGCGGAAGTTGAGTAATGTGGTAAATCATGCTTAGATTTATTAATTATTTTTATTTTCATGCTGTTGGTTTTGGTTTTTCTAAAAGGTATACAAATATGATGAATCCTAATAATAACAAAGAATTAATCATTAAATTAAAATACTGATTATAAACAAGAAGATATATGCCCAGCATACTAACTAAATATAGAAATATTTTTCCGATTTGATAGGGTATTGGGAAATATTTTTTTCCAAAAAAGTAAGAGGCTGATACCATACTGAAATAGCACACTAATGTTGCCCATGCCGATCCAACAAATCCCATTTTTGGAATTAATATGACATTAAGTAGTATTGTGATTACCGCTCCAATTATTGATAAATAAGCTCCAAAAATAGTTTTCTCGGTTAGTTTGTACCAAATTGATAAGTTGAAGAAAATTCCTAAAAATAAATTTGCCAATAACAGTATTGACACCACTAAAAACCCTCTCTCATCATGATAGGCGGAACCTAGAAACCCTATTATAAAATCATAAAATATTGTTGCGGTTAAAAAAATTACCATCATAATAATAACGAAATATTTCATAACATCTGCATAAACCTTTCTATCGTCTTTTTGTTTATATTGTGCAAAGAAGAAGGGCTCTGCCGCAAATCGGAAGGTTTGAATAAACAATACCATAATGATTGATAATTTATAAAATGCGCCATACAATCCTAGTTCATGTTGAGCTGTTGCAGAATTTGGCAACAAATGTTTTAATAAAATTCTGTCGATTGTTTCATTAACCATTCCTGCTAAGCCAGCAAAAAGCAGGGGAAGCGCATAGATCATCATTTTTCTCCAAATTATCCGATCAAAAACAAACTCTATCTTTAGCATTTTTGGTGATAGCAAAACAATTGTAACAATTGAAGAGATTAAATTAGCAATAAAAATATATTCAATCCCTCCGCTACATGAAGCCCCAAAAATCTCTAGGCCATAACCTTTATATACTATAAAGAATATATTTAACCCAATGTTTGTAATAATAGCAAGTAATTTGATGGTTGCAAATCGAATTGCGTTTTCTTCTTCTCTAAGTTTTGCAAAAGCAATAGATGAAATCGCATCAAGTCCAACAATAATAGCAAACCATTCTATAAATCTACTTTCAATGCCAGCCCCTAAAAAATTGGCTATTAATGATGATCCTGAAAACATTAATAACATAGAAAAAGAAGAAGAGAAGACTAATGAAATAAGCGCTGTACTGTAAACTTTTTTGTTGTTGTTTTCCTTGTTTGAAAAACGAAAAAAGGCTGTCTCTATTCCGTAAGTTAATATAACAACTAAAAAAGCAACATAAGCATACATCTCTGTTACTAGCCCATATTCTTCTGGCAAAAAATAACGCGTATATAATGGAACTAAAAGATAGTTTAATAATCTCCCTATCACACTACTCAAACCATAAATAGCGGTCTGACCTGCTAATTTTTTAATCGGATTCAATAATTAAAAGTTAGGTTTTCTTTTTTCCATAAATGCAGTTGTGCCTTCAATAAATTCAGGGGTTCCAAAGCAATTTCCAAATTCTTCTTTCTCTACTTCAAATCCATCAACACCAGTAATAAAACCAGCATTTACTGATTTTATTGCTCTTGCAATTGCCATTGGTGAATTTCTTTTAATCTTAGAAGCTATTTTTTCTGACATAGAAATTAAATCCTCTTGGCTACAAACATAATTTACCAATCCCCATTCTTTCGCCTCATTAGCAGATAACATTCCTGCTGTAGTAATCATTTCCATAGCCTTTCCTTTTCCAACTAAATTGGTTAATCTTTGTGTGCCTCCATAGCCAGGAATTACCCCTAAAGAGACTTCTGGTAATCCCATTTTTGCGTTTTCAGAAGCAATACGAATATGAGCTGCCATTGCTAATTCCAGCCCGCCTCCTAGTGCAAATCCATTGATTGCTGCAATAGAAGGTGTCCCTATTTTTTCCAATAGATCAAATAGCATTTCTTGCCCTTTTCTAGCTAAACCCTCTCCAGAAGCAACATCAAAAGATGCAAATTCGCTAATATCAGCCCCTGCCACAAATGCTTTTTTATCAGCCCCTGTTAAAATTATACACCTTACTAATTTATCTTTATCTGCTTGTTTAATAGCATTACTAAGCTCCGAAATAGTAATACTGTTTAGTGCGTTTAATTTTTTAGGTCTATTGATGGTTAAATAACAAATCCCTTCTTTGTGCTCACTTATAATATTCTCGTAATCCATAATTGTTGTTTTGCACAAATATAAATTATTTCAATTTATAAAAAACAAAAACCTATTCCTATAGGATGGGCTTTTAAAAAAATAAGGCCTCTGTTGTGTTTAGCCATTAAGCGCTTCTGCGCCGCCAACAATCTCAAGTATTTCTCCTGTAATTGCAGCTTGCCTTGCTTTATTGTAGCTAAGTGTTAATTCTTTTTTAAGTTCCCCGGCATTATCTGTTGCTTTGTGCATAGCTGTCATTCTAGCACCATGCTCTGCAGCGTGTGAATCTAAAACAGCTTTAAATAATTGTGTTTTTAGTGATTTTGGAATTAATTGTTCGACTATTTCCTGTTTTGTTGGCTCAAAAATATAATCTCCAGAAGCGACATCTTCATTCTTGGTTGTTTGAATAGGTAAAAAGTTTTCTGAAATAACAATCTGAGTCGCTGCGTTTTTAAACTGATTATAAACTAACACTACTTTGTCATAGTCTCTTGCAATAAATCCCTCCATTATCCCGTCTGCAATTAGCGCAACATTAGCAAATGTTAAATCCCCAAATAAAGAGTCGTGTTTGCCAAAAACACTAAAGCCATTTTTATCAAAATGTTCTGAAGATTTTTTGCCAATTGAAAGAATCTTTATTTTAGCATTTGAATACTCATCTTTAATCAAACTTTTTGCTTTTTTGATAATCGATGTATTAAATCCACCGCACAAACCCCTGTTAGAGGTAATTGTTACCAAAAGAACTTTTTTTATTTCTCTATTTTGAGAGTACCCGCCCCCGCTAGAAGAATCTAAGGTTGCACTTAAGCCCTCTAGCAGTTCTGTTAACTTATTTGAATAAGGTCTGATTTGAATAATAGCATCCTGAGCCCTTTTAAGTTTGGCTGCAGATACCATTTTCATTGCAGAAGTAATCTGCATTGTTGAGCCAACAGATGTAATTCTTGATCTTATTTCTTTTAAATTAGCCATGTTTTATTTTATATATTTTGATGATAAATCGGCGGCTGTTTTTTCTAAAGTTGATTTAATTTCTTCAGTTAGTTTTCCAGAAGACAAAGCGTCAAGTGTCTCTTGGTGTTTAGAGTGTAAATACGAAATATATTCTTCTTCAAATTCTTTAATCTTATCTACAGGCACATCCATCAATAAGCCGTTTGTTCCACAGTAAATAATAGCTGCTTGTTCTTCAACTCTTAATGGTGAATATTGGCCTTGTTTTAATATTTCTACATTACGCTTGCCTTTTTCAATAACAGCATTTGTTGCGG
>PCBP01000003.1 GCA_002730985.1 Flavobacteriales bacterium
CAATTGTACAGAAAATAAAGTCAGTACTTTGTTCTGGAACAAAATCAAATCTTGTTTGAGTTCCATTTAGGAAACCTTTTCCAATTAAACCACCACTTCCAATTGCAATTTTGGATTGAATTAAATTGTATCCGGCTCCATGTGGATCAATTTCTTTTCCTAATAAGACATTAATCCTAGTTCTATGGTGTTCTGCTAGTAAATCATTAAAAATATAATTTACACTAAAAATGAATAATGTTGAAATAACAAACATCCCTAATAGAGCGATTATTTCTTTCTTTTTTTTCTGTGAAAAAATCAGTAGAAGTAATATTATTCCTCCTATGATACTTGTTAGTAGTACTTTTTCAATTATTAATGTCGTAATAAATAGTATGCCAATTATCATAAAAAGTATTAGTATATTGCCTGACATTCCTTCACGATAAAGTACTAGTATAAATGCAGCATAGACTAGCGCAGTCCCTAAGTCATTCTGCAGAATAATTAGTAGAAATGGCAGTAGAATTATGCTGTACGTCTTGAGTTTTTTTAGCAAAGAGATTTTCTTAATATGGATGTTATTGTAGTATCTAGACAGTGCTAATGCAGTAGCAAATTTAGCAAATTCAGATGGCTGAAATTTGAATGACCCTAGTTCAAACCATGAGGTTGCCCCACTAGTTACTCCTCCTTTAAAGAGCACACTTATTAGCAATAGTATTATTACACCATAGAATAAATAAGTTAAGGAATAAAAAAACTTCCAATCAATAATTAGTATTAGGAATGCTATAAAGAAGGAGATGCAAATAAATAATAATTGTTTTCCATATCTTGAAGAAAGATTAAAAATAAACGACACATCATCATTGTATTGTGAAGCATATATATTTATTATGCCAAAAAGTATCAATAATACATAAAGTAAGATACTTACTTTATCAATATTAGCAAAGATGTTTTTTGCTTTTCTCATTCCTCTGATATTAGGTTCCCTTCTAATATAAAGGTTTCTTGATTTATATCTGTAATTGTTCCCTTTAGATATTTTTCTATCATCAATGAAGCAATTGGAACAGCCCAAGTCGCTCCCCATCCTCCATTTTCCACATATACAGCAATGGCAATTTTTGGATTTATTATTGGAGCAAAAGCAATAAAAATAGAATGATCTTCACCGTGAGGATTTTGTGCAGTTCCTGTCTTTCCGCAAATCTCAATTTCCGGTATTTTTGCTTTCTTTGCAGTCCCATTTACTCCTTCCACTGCCTGCCTCATGCCTTCAATAATTGGAGTGAAATTTTTTGGCTCAATCGCACAAAATTTCTTTCTTGTGAAGTTAGTGTCAATCGCCTCTTGTCCTGAAATCTTCTTTACAATATGCGGGGTGTAGTAAAACCCTCTATTTGCAAGTATCGCTGTGATGTTAGCCATCTGTATTGGAGTAAGTAATAATTCTCCTTGTCCAATAGCCATAGAAATTATCGTATTAGCATTCCAACTGCCATTATATAATCTTTCAAAATATGCTGATTTCGGAAGTTTGCCTGGAGATCCTGTGATAAAATCGTTATTCATATAATCACCAATTCCAAAACTGGCTACTTGTCTATTCCAATGATTATAAGCCTGAATGGTTGAGTTGAAATTAGTAAAATATTTATTATATAGACCACAAAAATATGCATTACATGAAATCTCAATTCCATTAATAAGATTGAGAGGAGTTCTATGTGGATGACATCCAACATGTTTATCTTTTGTATAGCTGTATCCGTAATGTCCATTACAACTAAACTTGCTGTCTTTTGTAATGGTTCCTTTTTGCAGAGCAATTAATCCATTTATAAGTTTAAATATAGAACCAGGGGGGTATGTCCCTTGTATTGCTCTATTAAAGAGTGGTTTTCTTTTATCATTTGCAAGAGCTTTATAATTTTCTGACCTTTTTCTTCCAATTAACAAGTTAGGATTATAAGTTGGAGCAGATATTAATGATAAGATTTCTCCAGTTGATGGTTCGATAGCTACTACTGCACCAATCTTTTTTTGCATTAATCTTTCGCCATATTTCTGCAATTCGATATTAATTGTTGTAGTTAATGTGCTGCCAGAGATTGGTAATGTGTCAAATTTTCCTTCTTGGAATTTTCCTTGATCTTTATTGTGTACATCAACAAGTTTAATTGACATGCCTTTAGTCCCCCTTAGGTTTTCTTCATAGGCCGCCTCAACACCACTAACTCCATTTAAGTCTCCTTTTGTGTAGAAAGGATCTTTGCTCGTTGTATTACTGTTTACTTCACCTAAATATCCTATTAGATGTGTTGCTGAGTTACTTGGATATTCACGCATCGTAATTTTTCGCAAATAAAAACCTGGAAATTCATACAGATGCTCTCCAAGCGTACTAGCATTTTCTTTGCTTAGATGTTTGATAAATACACTTTCTTTATATGCAGAGTAATTAACCGCCTTATTGTAGAGGTCAATAAATTTTTCTTGCTTAATTTCAACAAGCCTGCAGAATTTTAGTGTGTCAATTTTCTTATTTTTAAGTTCTCTGGGGACTATCATTAGATCATAAGCAGGGACATTGGCAACAATTAGATTGCTATCTCTGTCATATATTAATCCTCTTACTGCCTGTTGCACATCATATCGTAATACATTATTATTTGCAGAAAATTTGTAGTCGTCATTAACTACTTGTATGTAGAATAGCTTTGACAGAAAGACAATTGCAATAAGCAGGAAGATGCCAATAATTACCTTGTATCTTGCTTTAAATCTTGTCATCTCTTAGAAAACTTCAATATTTCTAAGATTAATACAAGAGCTAATGTCGTGAAACTGCTAGCTATTATTTTTGCTAGAATCTGTAAATTAAAATTAAGATGTTCTAATCCAAATATAATAGTGCTATGGATTAGAATAATCAATAATGAGAATACAATAAATGACTTGCTTCCAATTTTATTTAATGTTATTTCGTCATTATCTTCTAATATACTATATGGTATTGTTATTTTTGATATAGTAGTCTTAATAAAAGCAATTAAAACGGTTGCTGTTGAGTGAAAGCCTAAGCTCCCTCCAAAAAGATCGATAAGAAATCCTATTGAAAATGCGTAAAATAGGATATACCATTTTGAGGTTCTTAAGGGAAGACTTATAATTAGAGTCAGATAAAGATAAGGGTTTATATAAGTGAAAAAGAAAATTTCATTTAGAATAAGCACCTGTATTAAAACAAATATTGGAAGTAGGCCAAGATATTTTCCGTAGTAGTTATTCATCGGTCGCGATTATTTTCTCAAGTAGTAGCTGCTCATCTGATTGTTGTGAGTGGATTACATATACATATCTTAAATTATTAAAATCCTCAAAAAGCTCAACATTAATAGTGTAGAACCCATCGTTATTATTTTTCTTGAAATCAGATATAGTGCCGATATGTATTTCTTCAGGGTAGATATTACTATAGCTATTAGTGATTATTGTGTCACCAACATTTATTGGTATATGGATTGGAAGATCGCTAATTGTAGCGATTCTGTAATTAAAACCTTCCCAAGTTAAAATTCCAGTATGCCTATCCTTCTTTAAGAAGATTCCAATGGCAGATTTTTTATGTAGTAGTGATATTACTAATGCAAAATTTTTGCTAACTGAGTGTACAATTCCAATCACTCCCTGGTCTGTAATAACACCCATCCCATGTTTTATACCGTTCTTACTTCCTTTATTTAGTGTGATAAAATTATTGCGTTTTTTTACTGAGTTATTGATGACTTTAGCCGCTAGATAGTTGAATTTCTTATCTGGAAATATAGTAGAGTCAAAGGACTGCTCATTATTTTGTAATAATGTATATAATTTGGCATTTTCTATTGTTAGATAATCATTAGTCTCTTTTAACCCTATGTAGTCAGAAAAATAATTTGCATAGTTATAAATAGCACTGGTATATTGTGTGCTAAATTTTATAGTCTGGCTAGCTTGATAGGTATTGTTTTGTAGTAGTAAAGAAATGGAGAAGCCTTCTATTAATATAAATAGTAGTAGAAACTGATTTAGTTTTATAAATCTTAAAAGATTATGCATTAATACTTTCTATTGCATTAAGAATGTATATCTATCTGTATTTTTAAGGGCAATACCAGTCCCTCTTGCAACAGCTCTTAAAGGGTCTTCAGCAACATAAACTGGCAATTTAGTTTTTGTAGATATTCTCTTGTCAAGACCTCTAAGCATTGACCCTCCTCCTGTTAAGTATAATCCTTCATTATAGATATCGGCAGACAATGCAGGTGGAGTGTTAAATAGAGCACTCATTATAGCCTCCTCAATTTGTTCGATAGACTTATTCAATGCTCCTGCAATTTCTTTATACGTTACAATCACCTCTTTCGGGATGCCACTCATTAAGTCTCTTCCATGTACTGCATAGTTTGGTGGAGGTTCATCTAATTCAGTAAGTGCAGATCCAACTTGAATTTTAATTTGTTCAGCCATAATATCACCAATAGCAATATTATGTCTTGTCTTCATATGATATTGAATATTTGCAGTCAATTCATCACCAGCAACTCTTATTGATTTGTCACACACAATCCCTCCTAATGATATTACTGCGATCTCAGTTGTTCCTCCTCCTATATCAATCACCATATTCCCTTTTGGTTCAAGAACATCAATTCCAATTCCTATTGCTGCTGCCATTGGTTCATGTATCAACCAAACATCTTTTGCTCCTGCATGTTCTGCCGAATCAATTACAGCTCGTTTTTCTACTTCCGTAACCCCTGATGGAATGCAAACGACCATCTTTAGTGATGGGGCAAAGATACTCCTTTTCATCTTCAACATTTGAATAAACCCTCTAATCATTTGTTCAGAGGCTTGGAAATCTGCGATTACACCATCTTTTAGTGGACGTAAAGTCTCTATTTCTGTATGTGTTTTTCCATGCATCTGTTGAGCTCTTTTCCCAATAGCGACTACTTCACCTGTCCTTATATTCTTAGCTACAATTGAGGGCTCATCTACAACCACCTTATCGTTATGAATAATTAATGTATTTGCAGTTCCTAAATCAATAGCAATTGCCTCTTGCATAAAGTCGAAGAATCCCATAATTTTTATTTTTAATGTTTAAAGTGTCTACTTCCTGTTAGTACCATAGCTATTTTGTTGTTGTTGCAATAATCAATAGATAACTTATCTTTTATTGAACCCCCGGGTTGTATAACTGCTTTTATTCCCGCCTTCCCCGCTAACTCTACACAATCAGGGAAAGGGAAGAATGCATCAGATGCCATAACACTCCCATCTAAACTAAATCCAAATTTAGCAGCTTTATTAACGCCTTGTTTTAAAGCATCTACTCTTGATGTTTGACCTACACCACTAGCTAGCAATTGCTTACCTCTTGCAAATACAATGGTATTTGATTTGGTGTGCTTACAGATTTTTGAAGCAAAAACTAAGTCAGTGAGCTGCTCATTAGTTGGCATTATTGTTGTTGCTGTTTTCATATTAGAAATTGCATCTGTTTGCATGTCTTTATCTTGCTGTAATATACCATTTAGTGCTGTGCGAAATTGCACTTCTGGTAATGTAATTATATTTTGTTGAAGCAGCACTCTATTTTTCTTTTCTTTTAAAAGCGCTAAGGCCATAGGCTCAAATGATGGTGCAATTAATACTTCATAGAAGAGTTTATCTATCTCTTTAGAAGTTTCTAGATCTACCTCTTTATTGGTGATAAGCACACCTCCAAAGGCTGATATTGGATCTCCGGCTAGAGCATCTTCCCAAGCATCAATGAGTTTTGAACGACAAGCCAAACCACAAGCATTATTGTGCTTTAGGATTGCAAAGGTTGTCTCCTTAAACTCTGCAATTAAATTTACAGCTGCATCAATATCTAAAAGATTATTATAAGAAAGTTCTTTTCCGTTTAGTTTCGTAAACATATTATCTAGATTTCCATAAAAGGTTCCTGACTGATGAGGATTTTCACCATATCGCAGAGTTGTTTTTTTACGGACACTTTTTTTGAATACAGAGTTATCCCCTGTATGAAAATAATTAAAGATAGTAGTGTCATAATGCGAAGAAACATTAAATGCATTTGCTGCAAACTTTTTTCTTTCTTCTATATTTGTACTNGCACCATTATTATTTAATATTTCTAGAATATCAGGATATTGCTTCATCTCTGAGACTATTAGGACATCTTTAAANTTCTTAGCACCAGCTCGGATCAACGAGATNCCTCCGATATCAATTTTTTCAATAATATCTTGCTCAGGTGCNGATGATAAAACTGTTTTCTCAAATGGATAAAGGTCAACAATTACTAAATCAAATTCTGGGATATTGTATTGCTTCAATTGTTCTTTGTCAGACACTAGATCTCTTCTTGATAGGATCCCGCCAAAAACTTTTGGATGTAAAGTTTTTACACGCCCTCCTAGTATAGAAGGATACGTAGTAAGGTCTTCAATACGATTTGCAACTATTCCCTGCTCTTCAATAAAAATCTGTGTGCCACCTGTAGAGTAGATGTTTACATCTAGGGCATCCAATTTTTTTATAATTGGCATTAATCCATCTTTGTTGAAAACAGAAATTAAAGCATTTCTAATTACTCTCTCTTGGGACATTTTTATTTCTTAATACTTTATGCAATTTTAATTAAATCTTAAGGTATTATGAAGTGAAATTCTAGTAAAAGAAAAGATTGTTGATAAGTTGTTTTTATTGTTGATTAAGAGGCTTTGTAGTAATCTCCTTACAGATTCTCAGAGCATCTTCAATTGAATAAATATTTTCTACTTTCATGGATAGCTGTCCTTTATTTTCTGTTATTTGACAGTGACCAGAATTGGATTTTAAAAACTCTAATACAATTTTGAAGGAATTAGAGTTGTAATAATTTGAATCTACTTGTGAAGGAAAATAGGAACGCATGCTATTATTTTTAAGAATAATGCGCTCAAAGCCAATTTTCTTTGCTATCCATCTTAATCTAACTGCGTTGCAGACATGTAGAATTGCTGCTGGGATATTACCAAATCTGTCATTTAGTCTAATAATGAAAGTATTGATTTCTTCTTCTTTAGTAAAATTATTAAGTTCTTTATATAGATTTAGTCTTTCGCTAATACTACTAACATAGGTGTCTGGTATTAGTATTTCTAAGTCAGTATCTAGTTGACAATCTTTTACATAGAACAGTTCTTTTTCATTTTCAAATAGATCTTGGAACTTTTCTCTTTTTAATTCTTCAATCGACTCATTCAATATCTTTTGATAAGTTTCAAAGCCAATATCATTAATAAAACCTGATTGATCTGCTCCTAATAAATCACCAGCACCTCTAATGTCTAAATCACGCATAGCAATTTTAAAACCACTTCCAAGTGTAGAGAATTGTTCCAACGCAATTAATCTTTTTCGACTTTCTTCAGACAACTGATGTAGGGGAGCGCTAATTAAATAGCAGAATGCTTTTTTATTACTTCTACCAACTCTTCCTCTCATCTGGTGTAAATCACTCAGTCCAAAATTTTGAGCATTATTTATTATTATAGTATTGGCATTTTGTATATCAACTCCATTTTCAATAATTGTAGTGGAAACTAGCACATCAAAATCTCCCTCCATAAAATCTATCATTAGTTCCTCCAACTTTCTGCCATCCATTTGTCCATGTCCTACTTTTATCTTGGCATCAGGACATAGCCTTTGTAATAAACCTGCTACTTCTTTAATATTTTCGATTCGGTTATGAATAAAATATATTTGTCCATTACGAGACATCTCATAGCTTATGGCGTCTCTTATTGTTTCTTGATTCATGCCAATAATAGTAGTTTCTATCGACTGCCTATTTGGTGGCGGTGTATTTATTACAGATAAATCTCTCGCTCCTAAAAGTGAAAATTGCAATGTTCTGGGGATTGGTGTAGCACTTAAAGTAAGAGTGTCAATATTTTCTTTAAAGAGTTTGAGTTTGTCTTTTATATTTACCCCAAATTTTTGTTCTTCATCAATTATCATTAGTCCTAAATCTAGAAATTTTACGTCTTTTCCAACAATTCTGTGTGTCCCGATAAGAATATCAATCTCACCTCTTGCAATTTTTTTAACCGTTTCTTTTTGTTCTTTTTGAGATTTAAATCTGTTTATATAATCCACTTTACATGGCAAATGTTTAAATCTTTTTTTAAAAGTTTTATAATGTTGTAATGCTAAAATGGTAGTTGGAACTAAAACTGCCACTTGCTTACTATCAGCCACTGCTTTAAATGCTGCGCGTATTGCTACTTCTGTCTTTCCAAAACCTACATCTCCACAAATTAATCTGTCCATTGGCATTTCATTTTCCATGTCTGCTTTTATGCTAGCTGTTGCTTTGCTTTGATCAGGAGTGTCTTCATACATAAATGAGGCTTCTAATTCGTGCTGCAAATAGGTGTCAGGGCTATATGAAAAACCTTTCTTAAGTTTTCTTTTTGCATAAAGTTTTATAAGGTTGAATGCAATTTTTTTAACTTTTGTTTTAGTTTTTTCTTTAGTTCTTTTCCATGCTGGAGAGCCTAATTGATTTATTTTTGGTTCTATTCCTTCTTTGCCAGAAAATTTAGCAATCTTGTGTAATGAGTGTATGCTAATATATAGGATGTCACCTTCTTTGTAAGTAAGTTTTATTACTTCTTGATTCTTTTCTTGATTTTCAATTTTGTGGAGCCCCTCAAATCTGCCGATACCATGATCTATATGAGTAACGAAATCACCAATCTCTAATGATGTTAATTGTTTTATAGTTATAGCCTGTTTATCAGTAAATTTTGTTTTTGCTTTAAACCTATGATGCCTGTCAAAGATTTCATGATCAGTATAGATTGCTTGATTATTTGTGTAGTCAATAAAACCCGCATGCAATGAGAACAGGATGCATTTGTATTCAAATTCTTCTTCAGATGTTTCGAATATAGCATTAAATCTTTCTTCTTGTTCTTCTGATGAGCATAGGATTATGTTTTGAAGGCCTTCTTTTTCATTCTTTTTAAGATCTTCTTTTAATAAATTAAATTGTTTGTTTATTTTAGTGAGCGAGGTTGTATTTACTTCAATTTTTTCAGTTTCTTTAAAAAAGTTTTGCTGGTTATTCTCAATAATTGAGAAATGTTCCAGTTCACTGATGAACTCATTTGAGTTTGTAAATAAGTATTCAGGACTTAAATACTGTATTGTACTTTCTTCGGTTTTTTTGTACTCTAATTTTGCTTTTTTAAAATAATCATCAAGCACCCCTTTCGTATATATGATATCTTTTGTCCATATAATTGAGTTTTTAGGAAGGTATTCTAGTAAGCTAACTTGATAGCCTAAGTTTTTTTTTGCTTCAGTATTAGGTATTATGGTAATCTTATTTTCTGTCTTTCTTGAAAGCTGAGTATTAATATCGAAGGCCCTAATACTTTCAATTATAGTATCAAAGAACTCTAATCTGAATGGATATTCATCTGCAAAGGAATAGACATCTAATATTCCTCCTCTAATAGAATATTGTCCAGCTTTAATTACAAAATCTACTTCTTCAAAATTCAGTTCTAATAGCATCCCTTCTAATTTATCAATCTCAATTTCATCATTGGTTTTTAATGTAATGGTATTTTTTTTCAATTCCTTTCTGCTCACAACTTTTTCTGATAATGCTTCAGAATAGGTAACAATAATTGGGCTCCTTTTGTGATTGAGTTTATTTAAAACTTCTATTCTTAAAAGAATATTGGCATTATCAGTTTCCTCGATTTGATATGCTCTTCTGTATGATGCTGGAAAAAAGAATACTTCATTTTTAAGTAGATTCTCAATATCATTTATAAAGTATGAAGCCTCTTCTTTGTCTCTAAAAATAAAAAGATGTGGCTTGCTGCTTTCTCTTACAACTGCACTTGCTGTAAGCGAAAATGAAGAGCCAATTAGTCCAGTAAGATGTATTCTAGAGCACTCTTTTTCTAATGCGCTTTTAATTACATTAGTTTGTTTTGGCTCCCCAAAATGATTTAATAATGGAGCTTGTATTCCCAATTAGATAGCTTGGATTTCGTTTATCATCTTCCTATACCAGTCTAATGATGTATTGAAAAGCTTACCTCCTTTTATTCTATTAAAGTCAATGCAAGATAATTTATTGTTATCTTCTTCATCCCATCCAATTACGCCATTTCTCCCTTCTATTCCAATTTTTACTGCATAGTCTGCTATCTCAAATATCAGTCTTAGATCTGCTTCATTTGCTTTTGCTGACCTCCCAAAGTAGCCGCTTTTTTGCACTAGTATTTTATTGGCATTGAGTCGTTTACCAAATTGTTTGGCAAACCATTCTCCAGGATTTAGTTCATCTAATCGTACATGCCCAAATGCATCACGTAATATAGATTCTCCTAGTTTTTCGGTTTCTTGGATAATTAGATTCATGCCGGCTCCTTCACTTAAGAATATATTTACACAATCATATTTATCCATTACTTTATTAAGTCTCTCACATTCTTTGTCAAAAGAAATTTCTTCTTCAGGTAATAGTATGGCATGTATATCCCATTTTTCTTTTACTAAATCAATCTCAGGTATAAAATTGATATTGTTTAACCTTTTGCGATATTCGAATGCAGTGGCAGCGGTAAGCCACCCGCAATTTCTTCCCATAACTTCATGAATTATTAATTGTCTATCAGATGTAGTGTTTTCATTTACTATATTCTCAAAGAATATTGCACCTTGTTCGGCAGCTGTTAAAGCGCCAAGAGTTTGTGCAATAGGGTAAACATCATTGTCAACGGTTTTTGGCAAGCCAACAACTGTTAGTTTGTAACTATTTTCTTTTAGATAATAGGATAAATCTGCTGCTGTTGTATTTGTGTCATCCCCACCAATTGTATGTAAAATTCTGATACCATCTTTTACTAATTGTTTGGCTGCGATTTCAAGAGGAATTTCACCTTTCTTAATGTATCCCTTCTTAATACAGTCTTCAATGTTAGTTAGTTTTACCCTACTATTTCCAAGGGGAGAGCCACCAAATTGATAAAATTTTTCAATGTTCTCTGAGAGTGATTTTGGAAATGAAATTGAGTTCCCTAATAGTAATCCTTTGTAGCCATTTAAGTAGCCAATAATTTCTATATTTTGGTCATATTTTAGGTAGTTTTCTGTCAATCTCCCTATTGAAGCTGACAAACAAGGAGCCACCCCTCCAGAAGTTAAAAAGGCAATTTTCATTTGGTTAGTTTAGTATTGCAAATATCTAAAAATTTAGAGTATTCGGTGAAAAAATAATCTTTACTTTGTGGCTAATCTTTAAGAAATAGATGTATACAGTTTTTAAATTTGGAGGAGCATCAATCAGAGATGTAGAAAACATTATTAATGTTGGAGATATTTTAAGTTCCTATGATAGTGATAAGTTAGTAATTGTTTTTTCAGCTATGGGCAAAGTTACTAATATGCTTGAGGGTGTACTGGAAGCTTATGTTCAAAGAAATGCTGATCCTTTTATTGTTTTGAAGGAGGTAAAAGATTTTCATGAAAATATTTTGAATGATTTATTTGATGAGAAACACGTTATTTTTGATGAGATTAATAATTTATTTGTTGAGATTGAATGGGTTCTAGAAGAAGAACCAAATCAAAATTATGCTTATGATTATGATCAAATTGTTTCGATAGGTGAATTCTTGTCTACTAAGATTATGGGCGCTTATTTACAGCAAATAGGTTTTGATAACTCGATACTGGATGCTCGTGATTTAATTAAAACTGATAATTCGTATAGAAATGCAAAAGTAGATTGGAAGCAAACTACCAGTTACATAAAGAATCATGTAAAAGAAATGCACTGTATTACTCAGGGATTTATAGGTTGTACATCAGAGAATTTTACCACTACATTGGGACGAGAAGGAAGTGATTTCTCTGCGGCAATTTTGGCATTTTCTCTTCAAGCCAAAGAGGTTGTAATTTGGAAAGATGTTCCTGGGATGATGAGTTCAGACCCAAACCATTTTGAAAATGCTCAATTATTGCAAAGGATTCCTTTTGATGAAGCTATTGAGTTAGCTTATTTTGGAGCAAAAGTAATACATCCTAAAACAATACAGCCACTTAAGAAGAAACAAATTCCTTTGTTTATCAAGTCATTTTTAGACCCTACAAGCAAAGGATCTGAAATTACAGAAGTAGTTACAACTTATCCCAACATTCCTTCTATTATTATAAAAAAGAATCAGATTCTTATTTCTATTTCTGATACTTCGTTGTCTTTTATTATCGAGACTCATATAAGTCAAATTTTTTCTTTGTTAGCAAAACATGATGTTAGTGTAAATATGATGCAAAATTCTGCTGTATCTTTTTCTATTTGTGTTGATGATGATAAGTATAAAATCCCTGCATTAATTGTTGATTTACAGTATGACTTTCAGGTATATTATAATAAGAATTTAAGTCTTTGTACAATAAGGCATTATGTTGAAGGTTCAGTTAATAAATTTCTAAAAGAAAAGGAAGTATTACTAGAACAAAAATCTAGAAACACACTTCAGTTAGTTGTAATAGATAAGGATATTTGCTCTATTACTTATTAATGGATATTTAGGTATATTTGCCGGATTATTTTAATATATGACATCACCACACACTTTTCATATCCCTGTGATGGGGACAGCTTTTACAGCTGATTCTCCTTTGAAGGTTGCACATTATGGGATAAATACTGTCATTGCGTTGGCTGATGATGTTTTATTAGAGCGGTTAAGAAAATATTATAGTGTAGTATATAATCTGTCTTATCAGGAGATAAAGAATGATTCAAAAGATTACCGTGCAGATAGAATTACTTCTTACCTTAATATGGTAAATAAGATTGCTGCAGCGAAATTTGATGAATTTACTTCAGCAACTAAAGAAAAATTTCAAGAGGTAAAGAAATATTTTATGATGCTGCCTGATAGTAGTGATATAAAGCAAGAGTTTAATGCATTCATTGCAAATTCATTTAGTTTTGAAGATTTATCTATTTGGTTAAAGGATAATTTATCTCAAGGTAGTATTGATGTAAATATTATGACAAAAGTTGATAAAAAAAATTACTTTAAAAAAGAAGAGTTGCCTTCAGAATATAATGATGCCCATGCGGGGTTAAGAGGTTATGCTAAATCTGATTTGTCATCATCAGTTATTTTTTCAGCTGGGATGAATCCAAAACTGTATGGTTACATTGCTCAGTTTGATGATTTCTTTCCAGATGAGAATGGTTATATTAGAAAGAAAATAATACTTAAGGTGTCTGATTATAGATCAGCAGTTATTCAGAGTAGATTTTTAGCTAAGAAAGGACTTTGGATCTCTGAATATCGTATTGAATCAGGTTTAAATTGTGGAGGTCATGCTTTCGCTACTAATGGTTATTTGATTGGGCCAATTTTAGCGGAATTTAGAGACAGAAGACAAGAGTTAGTTGATAGTACATTTGCAGTCTGTAAATTAGCGTTAGAGATGAATGGTAGAATAATACCTAATGAGAAATTATCGGTAAAAATCACAGCTCAAGGAGGTGTAGCTACTGCTGAGGAACATAGTTTCTTAATAGATCACTATAATTTAGATACTGTTGGTTGGGGAACACCTTTTTTGTTAGTGCCTGAAGCAACAACGGTAGATAAGGCTACAAGAGAACAGCTACAAGAAGCCAAAGAAAAGGATCTTTATTTAAGCAATATATCACCTTTAGGGGTTCCGTTTAATACTTTAAAGAATTCATCTAAAGATATTGAAAAGTTTCAGAAGATTGCGGAAGGAAAGCCAGGAAGTCCATGCCCTAGAAAGTTTTTAGCTTTAAATAATGAATATGGAACCGAGGGAGTATGTACAGCATCTCGACTTTTTCAGAAAAACAAAATCCAGGAACAAGGTATTTCTGAGCAGATCATTGAAAAAACTTGTCTGTGTATGGGTTTGGCTGCAACTGCAGTTATCAACTACGGAGTTGATACTAGAGAAAGCAAAGGAGTCTCTATTTGTCCGGGCCCTAACATGGCTTATTTTTCCAAAGAACTTTCTTTATCTGAGATGGCAGATCATATTTATAATGATGTAAAGGAAGTAGTTCGTAGCGATAGGCCTAATATGTTTGTAAATGAATTAGGGATGTATCTAAAGTATCTTTCAGAGAAGATAGAGGAGCATAAAGATCATTGGGATAGAGCATCTGAGAAGAAGTTAAATGCTTTTGCTGACAATATGAATGAAGGAATTAACTACTATAAAGCAATGTTTAATTCTATCGGAGATACTTTTATTGACGCAAAAGAATCAGTAACAGATTCCTTAAATGATGCTGTGGAACGCATGCAAGAAATGGGAGAGGAGATTTCAATTCTTATTGCGCAAAATAAGAAGTAATCTTTTGAAGTAGAATTTCAGCGATTTTAATATTGCTTTCTGCAGTCCAGCCAGCTATATGAGGTGATAGCATAGTTTTATCAGAATGGATTAGATATTGCATGTCAGCTATTAACCCAATTTTACTTAGTTCTTCAAAGGACGTATTTTCATATTCCAAAACATCTAAACACGCACCTTTAATTTTACCACTTTTTAAAGCAGAGACTAGCTCTTTTGTATTAACACATTTTCCCCTTGCAGTATTAATTAAGTAAAAGTCCTTTTGAAAGTTCTTAATAAATTCATGATCAACTAGACATGTAGTTTCTTCTGTTAGTGGTATATGTAAGCTAATGATATCAGCTGTTTTATAGATGGTTTCCATACTGCTTTGATAAGGATATATTTTGAGATATTTATCATACACTAAGATATTCACTCCAAAACCCTCTAGTATCTTAGTAAAGGCTGAGCCATTATTTCCATAGCCAATAATTCCTATTGTTTTTCCAAAGAGTTCAATCCCCCTATTTGACTCTCTATTCCATTTCTCCTGCCTCACCTCAGTATCACATTTTTTTAAATTATTAAATAAACAAAGCAGCATCCCTATAGCATGTTCTGCAACTGCTTTTCTGTTCCCCTCAGCTGCATTATAGCACTTAATTTTTTTCTCTCTAGCATAATCGATATCAATATTTTCTAGACCACTTCCTGCTCTTGCAATAAATTTTAGGTTAGTTGCTTGGTCAATAAATTTTCGATCAATATAAAATCTGCTTCTAATGATGATCCCGTCATATTTATTAATAATAATTTCTATTTCTGATTTGCTTTTTTTGTAGGCTATATCGCAATCGTAGTGAAGTCTCTCCAACTGTTTTTTTAAAAGAGGATGTACGGTATCAATAAAAAGGATTTTCATTTTATAGTATTGCTTGTCCAATCCAGAAATAGATGAATAGACCCAGCACATCATTTATTGTAGTGATAAAAGGTCCAGTAGCTAATGCAGGATCAATATTATATTTTTTTAATGTAAGCGGTATGAATGTTCCGAATAAGGCTGCAAAAACTATAACTGCTAATAAAGAAATACTAACAGTTATGCTAAGTCCTATGCTATATCCTAATCCGAATGCTGCCGCTAAGATTATTAAAGAGCAGATCATCCCGTTTAAGAGACCTACGCCTAATTCTTTTATTAGTTGTCGGAAGACACTTCCTATCTTTAATGAGTCATTTGAGAGGCCTTGTACAACTATAGCCGCAGATTGTATCCCAACATTCCCTCCCATGGCAGCAATAAGTGGTATGAAGCAAGCTAATTCAAAGTTTCTTTCTAGATCAAATATACCGATTACTTTTGCTCCGAAGAGTCCACCTAGCATTCCAATTAATAGCCATGGAAGCCTGGCTCTTGTGAGTTCCCACACACTATCACTACTTTCCACATCTTCTGATATGCCACTTGCCATTTGGTAATCTTTTTCGGCTTCTTCTTTGGCAACATCCATTACATCATCAACTGTTATTCTCCCAAGGAGTCTTCCTAAATCATCTACTACAGGTAACACTACTAGATCATATTTTTGCATTATATTTGCAACATCTTCATTATTTTCAGTTGCTTTTACAGAGATAATATCAGTAAACATAATATTTTTCACCTCAGTTGTTCTTTCAGTCAGTAGCAGTCTTCTAAGGGACATTAGCCCAAGAAGTTTGTCATCATCATCAACTACATATATAGTATAAACAGTTTTTACATGGTCAGCCTGTTTGCGCATCTCTTTAAGACATTGGACGGTATTCCAATCTTTATTTACCTTAATTAGTTCTTTTGCCATAAGCCCCCCAGCCGTATCTTCTGCAAAACATAAGAGGTCACTAATATCACTTGCATGTTCTATATCCTCAATGTGAGACATAACTTCTTCTTTTTTGTCTTCCGCTAGCTCTCCAATAATATCTGCTGCATCATCAGTTGCTAGGTTTTCAATAACTTCTGCTGCAATTTCTTTTGCAGATAGATTTTCAAGTAAATTTTCTCTTGTATCATCCTCAAGCTCGATGAGTACCGTAGCAGAGTCTTCTTCATTAGCAATTAGATTATAAAAGTATTTAGCATGTTTGACTGACAAGTTCTCAATTATTTCAGCAATATCTGCAATATGTAGCCTAGCAATTATATTAATTAGTTCTGAAGATTCCTTATTCTCAATTAGAGCTTGTACTTCTTCAATATATGTATTATTTATTTCGGTTTTATCTGACATGATCCGTAAGGGTTATAAAATTATCAACTGATAATTGTTCAGCTCGTAAATTTAATAAATCTGTGATTTTCTGCTTATTTATCAATTCGAAAGCTTTTAAGGAATTGCGTAATGTTTTTCTTTTCTGATTGAATGCTGCTTTTACTATTTGTTTAAATTTTTTCTCATCTACAGGAAGATGTTCTCTATTGTTTCTTGTAAGTTTTATAACTCCTGATTTTACTTTCGGAGGCGGTATAAATACATCTTCATTAACTGTGAAACAATATTCGATATCATAAAATACTTGTAGAAGAACAGATAGGATGCCTTTTTTCTTGCCTTTCTTGCAGACGATTCTTTCAGCTACTTCTTTTTGGAACATTCCTACTATCTCAGGTATTTGATCTTTATTCTCAAAGACTTTAAATAGTATTTGCGAAGATATATTATAAGGAAAATTCCCAATTAATGCAAAGCTAAAAGGGTATTTTTCTTTTAGGTTTATTTTTAGGAAATCTCCATCATGTATGTTAAGATTTGGATAATTTCGTCTCAGATATGATACGCTTTCTCTGTCAATTTCTACAACTTGTGTTTTATAATTTTTTTTTAGTAGAAATTGTGTCAGTATTCCCATCCCTGGACCAATTTCGATTACGTTTTTCGTATTCTCACTTAATAAAGTAGTTATATCAGAAGCTATTCTTAAATCATTTAGAAAGTGCTGACCAAGGTGCTTTTTTGCTCTTACATCTTTCATTATGGTCTTCTTAATCTTTTAAAAAGATCGGATGCAAACACAAAATCAGTTAGTTCTTTATTGTTAGCTTTAATAAGCTCTTCTTTACTTCCTTGCCACCACATTTCTCCTTTATATATGAATGCGATATTTGTTCCAATTTGCATTACTGAATTCATGTCATGTGTATTTACAATAGTAGTGATATTATATTCTTCAGTAATTTCTTGTATTAGATTATCTATTAAAATAGCAGTATTTGGATCAAGGCCTGAGTTTGGTTCATCACAAAAAAGATATTTTGGTTGCATAACAATTGCCCTAGCAATCGCTACTCTCTTTTTCATTCCTCCACTAAGCTCTGATGGCATTAGATTATTTTTCCCTTTAAGGTTAACTCTTTTTAAACAGAAATTAACTCTCTCTAGCATCTCATCATCTGTTTTGTCTGTAAACATACTAAGCGGAAACATGATATTCTCTTCTACAGTCATATAATCATAGAGAGCGCCCCCCTGAAAAAGCATTCCAATTTCTTTACGGAACCTTCTTATCTCTTTATTATTCATTTTGTTTACATCTTCTCCATTAAACAGCACAGTACCTTGATCTTTATTTTGTAGTCCTACTAGAATCTTAATCAGTGTTGTTTTTCCAGAACCGCTTTCACCGATGATTAGGTTGGTTTTCCCCCTCTCAAAAGTAAAGCTTACGTTTTTCAGAACATGATTGTTGCCAAAATATTTTTCAATATTCTTTATTTCTATCATGCTAAAATAAGTTTGGTTAATATAAAATTAAAAACAAGAATAAAAATACTGCTGTACACTACCGCTTCTGTGCTTGATTTTCCTACAGCAATCGCCCCTCCTTGTGCATAATAGCCAAAATAAGATGATATTGAAGAAACTATGAATGCAAAAACTAAAGTTTTAATAATAGCATATGTTATATAGAATGAGATGAACTCATATCTTAGCCCATAAAGAAAATCAGTAGTGGTTATATTAACCGATAGTGCTCCTATCCATGCTCCTATCATCCCAATACCCATACTTAAAATCACTAAAATAGGAAAGAAGCAGAGAGAGGCGATTATTTTAGGTAATATTAGAAAGGAAGCTGAATTTACCCCCATTATTTCTAAAGCATCAATCTGTTCGCTGACTCGCATACTCCCAATCTCTGATGCAATACTAGAGCCTACCTTTCCAGCTAGAATCAAAGATATCATTGTTGGAGAAAATTCCAAGATTAGAGAGTCTCTACTGGCTAATCCAATTAAGTATTTAGGCAGTAATGGATTTTGTAGATTTAATGCTGTCTGTATACTAACAACACCTCCAACAAAGAATGATATGAATAATACAATACCAATTGAGTTTAACCCTATTTTTGTTAACTCAAATACAAATTGTTTTCTGAATGCACTCCACTTTTCAGGAATAGTAATAACTTTTTTCATCATTATGAAATAAAGACCAAAGTGCTTTAATAGTTTTAACATCTGATAAGAATATTAATTTAATTAAATTTGTATTTATTATGAAAATACAAAAGTATCATCTTTTATTGATTATTGCTCTGTTCACACTTACTTCTTGTATAGTATTAAAGAAAAAGGGATGTGATACGTGTCCTAATTTCTCAGCAAAAAGTATTGCAAATTAAATAGCTAATCTACTTTAGATTTAATCTTAATAAATATATTTGCAAATGCAAAATTGATCTGATTTATAATATTAGGTCAATTATGTAAAAATGCTAATGTCATCCCTGAAAGAGTGCTAGCTAATGGATATATAAATATGGAATTTAATCTTTGGTCATTTATTTTAGATACTCTTGAAGCAGCAGGAGCAATAGGAGGTTATGTATCCCTATCAATCATTGGCTTTGCACTAATTAGTTTTGCAATCAGAAAAAGGCGTGGAAAGTTAGCGAGTCAGATTGGTCCTAAATGGACACACCCTATTATTGGTTCCTTATTGGGGGCAATTCCTGGGTGTGGGGCAACAATTGTAGTAGCGTCATTATATAAAAATAAAAGAATATCTTTTGGAGGTCTATTTGCTACTTTCATTAGTACCGTAGGTGAAGGATCATTTGTATTATTAGGCGCTTCTAATGAGGCTGATGTTATAGGTAACTTAAAAGCATATGCAACAATTACCATCTTTGGATTAATTGCAGGAGTTATTTTAGGCTATTTATCTGATTTTTTTGGATTTAGAGCCAGCACTGGAAATAATCAGGAAAATCATTCAGAGCATCAAAGCCTTCAAAAAAAGCAAAATACCTTAGCAGGTATATTGATTGAAAACCTGGGGGTTTATGCTATTATAGCAATGGCTATATTTTTAGCTCCAGGCTCTATTATGGCCTTATGGGGTGGAGGTATTGATGCTATTTCAGTCCCAACTTATTGGGTGTCACTAGCACTTACAAGTACATGTATGGTTTTTTACTTTACAAGTAGATTTATTTACAAATATCATGACTGCTATGGTGATTCATCAGATGTCAAATCGACAATATTACATGCGATCTTAGATGTTGCCATGGTGGTGACATACGTTTTTATTGGTTTATTCTTTGCTAACTATATCATTGATGTACTTGTGGGCAAAGAGATATTTGATGCATGGATGACATCATCAGCCTACGTTGTTATATTATTAGCAGCTTTAATAGGAGTAACACCTGGTTGCGGGGGAATGATTACAGTTGCAGTAGCCTTTATTACAATTCCTAATTTCCCTATGGCAGCATTAATTGCAGCAGCTATAGCAACGAGTGGAGATGGGATCTTCCCTTTGCTTGCAGAAAATAGAAAAGATGGGTTTATTGTTTCTGCAGTAGGATTAGTAGTTGCTTTAGTTGTAGGGTACATAGCTTTATCTCTAGGATTCTAGTTGTATAGAGTATGTTCGGAAAAATATCTATAGAATTAT
>PCBP01000001.1 GCA_002730985.1 Flavobacteriales bacterium
AGGGATCTTGGTTAATCTCTAAAATTATTCTAAATTATGATGCCTATTTATCTATATTTAAAAGGCACGATGATTTAGAGGTTAAGCAGTCGGCAGAAAATCTTCGTTTATTTCTTAATTTAACTTTTTCTTCTGATTATAATAATAATGTTCTTTCTCAAGAAATAAAAAATTATATGCAAACAACTGATTATTTAAATATGGCGGAGTATTTCTTATATGGATTACGTAATGACTATAAGGTCCACTTAGAATCATACGCAGATAGCATTGTACATCTGCTTAAAGAGATTGATAAATCAGATTATAAATAAAAAGGCCCCAATTAAGGGGCCTTTTATCTGAGTAGCGGGGACAGGACTCGAACCTGCGACCTTTGGGTTATGAGCCCAACGAGCTACCAACTGCTCCACCCCGCGATATGTTTTGCAAATATAGCCCTAAAAATCACTTCTACAATCATTCTTTGAAAATTATTTTAGGAGACAAAAAAGATTATTTTTGCCATTATGCTTGCAGTAAATAATCTATCTCTTTATTTTGGTGGTCAGGACATTTTTAAAGACATCTCTTTTATGGTAAATAAAGGCGATAAAATAGGTCTTACAGGAAAAAATGGTGCTGGGAAATCAACTTTATTAAAAGTATTAGCCAAGGAGCAAAGTCCAAACCATGGTAGTGTTACTATCCCTAATGGTATAATTATCGGTTATTTAATGCAGGATCTTGATTTTGAGGATGGACGAACTGTCCTAGAAGAAGCTCAGACTGCTTTTGAGTATCTTAATGATATTGAGAGAAAAATGAATCATGCTAATCAGCAGCTTACTGAACGTACTGATTATGAAAGCAAGGGATATCTTGATATTATAACAGAGTTTAATTACTTAGAGGAGAGATTTAGAATGGCTGGTGGGCATGATACTGCTGCTGAGATAAGTCAAGTACTTATAGGTTTGGGCTTTACACAATATGATTTTGATAGGCAAACAACAGAGTTCAGTGGTGGCTGGAGGATGAGGATTGAATTGGCTAAGATTTTACTTAAGAAACCAGACTTATTATTGCTGGATGAGCCAACCAATCATCTTGATATAGAGTCAATTATCTGGTTAGAAAGATGGCTTGGAAACTATAGTGGAGCGATTGTATTGGTTTCACATGATAGACTTTTTCTAGACGCTTCCACAAATAGAACTATTGAAATATCATTCTCAAGAATTAATGATTATAAAGCTTCCTATACTAAGTATCTAACTTTGCGTAAGGATAGAATTGAGAAGCAGGTTCAAGCTAAAAAAAATCAGGATAAATTTATTGAAGACACAAAAGTACTGATCAATAAATTCCGAGCTAAGAAGAATAAAGCAGCATTTGCACAAACTTTAATAAAGAAGTTAGACAAACTTGAGATCATTCAGATTGAACAAGAAGATGTAGCTCGTATGCAATTTGCTTTTTCTCCATCTCCTCACTCAGGTAAAATTAGCTTAACTGTAATGGATGCTTCAAAGAGTTATGGTAATTTAGAAGTACTTAATAAAATAAATTTAGAAGTTGTAAGAGGAGATAAAATTGCATTCGTTGGTAAAAATGGTGAAGGGAAGTCAACATTAGCCAAGATGATTGTTAATGAGCTTGATTATGATGGAACAGTAAAGTTAGGCCATCAAGTAAAGGTGGGGTATTATGCTCAGAATCAAGTGGAATTTCTAGATGATAATCTCACAGTGTTAGAGACTATCGAGCAAGCCGCAAATGAGGATGTTTCTGGTAGAGTCCGCTCAATATTAGGGTCCTTTTTATTTAGTAATGACGAGGTGAAAAAAAAGATAAAAGTGCTTTCAGGAGGAGAAAGAGCTAGAGTAGCCTTATGTAAATTATTGTTAGAACCTTATAATTTACTTATAATGGATGAGCCAACTAATCACCTAGATATTACATCAAAGGAGTTGTTAAAAAAAGCATTGATGAAATACGATGGAAGTTTAATTGTTGTGTCTCATGACAGGGAGTTTTTACAGGGATTAACTCAAAAAGTATATGAGTTTAAGAATCAAAATATTAAAGAATATATTGGAGATATTGATATGTTTTTATCAGAAAAAGATCTTGAAAGCTTTAAGCAATTAGAGAGTTCGCAAAAGGAACAGAAAAATACTAAGCAAGATAAGTCAGCAGTTCAATTGTCTTTTATTGAGCAAAAGAATCAAAAAAAGAGAGTTAAAAAACTAAAAAACAGAATAGGTAAACTGGAAAAACAAATTGAAGAGCTCGAGCGATCTCAGAAAGAGATTGATTTGCAATTGTCAGAACCAGAAAAATTTAAAGAATTATCGCGTCAAGAAGGTTTTTTCGAGCAGTATGAGAAGAATCAGAATATCAAGAAAGAATTAGAATCAGAATGGGAGCAAGCAATCGAAGCATTAGAGCATTTGTAATCTCTAGTATTTATTATGATGCTATGCTAAGCATAATATTTGTGTTTTTATATATTACTTTTGTCTGAGAATTAATTATTAAAATATAAATTATAAAAAATGAAAAAGTTATTATTAACATTAGTTTTAGGTTCAGGGATTCTAATAGCTAACGCACAAATAGAAAAATTAGCAGGACCAAGATTAGGATTTGTATCTATATCACCAGGCCCATTAGCAGATTTCTTACATGATGGGTTTGACTTTGAGGGCAAATATGGAAGCACAGGAGCAGCATTTACAACATTATATGGTTGGCAGTGGGAAAGTCGTTTTGCTGATGGTGGTGGAGAAATTGTGGGTATTGTAGAATGGATTGTATTGGTTGGAGGAATGGAGAAAGGAATGTTCTTGCCGTCAGCATCATCTATAATTGGTGCAAGAATGGATAATGGATTAGAATTAGGAGTAGGACCCAACTTATCATTATCAGGAATTGGTATGGTATTTGGTGTAGGATATAATTTCAAATCAGGCAATCTAAATTTACCAATAAATATATCAGTTATACCAGGAAGAGCAATGGATGGAACAAATTGGGATGGAACAAATTATGAATATAATTCTGGAACTAGAATAGCAGTTACACTAGGTTTTAATATGAGTAGATAAATTATTACTTTAATAGTAATAGGGATCACTAAAATGATAATTAAGGGCTGGCTATTAGGTTGGCCCTTTTTTTGTTTCTTTGCAAAATGGATCACAAAGCAGGATATGTTAACATTATAGGCAACCCTAATGTGGGGAAGTCTACTTTAATGAATGCTTTGGTTGGTCATAAGTTGTCCATTATTACACACAAAGCACAAACTACGCGACATAGAATTCTGGGCATATTGAATGATAAAAATTATCAGATTGTGTTTTCAGATACTCCTGGAGTAATAGCTCCAGAGTATAAATTGCAAGAAAGCATGATGAATTTTGTTTATTCTGCTTTTCAGGATGCTGATGTGCTTATTTACATGATTGAAGTTGGGGAGAAAGGGTTAAAGGATCAAAAACTTTTTGGAAGATTAAAAAAAGTAGACACTCCTTTACTTGTGTTACTTAATAAGATTGATTTGGCTGAACAAGATTTTGTTGCCAAAGAGATGGAAAGATGGAAAGAAGAACTTCCTAATGCAGAATTATTGCCAATTTCTGCTTTAAATAATTTCAATATTGATGTTATTAAGAATAAATTATTAGAGTTGTTGCCTGTGTGCCCTGCGTATTACGATAAAGATGCGATTACTGATAAGTCGGAAAGATTTTTTGTTGAAGAAATTATTAGAGAGAAGATATTAAAGCATTACAAGAAAGAAATTCCTTATTCAGTAGAAATTGAAGTGCAGGAGTTCTTTGAGGAAGAGGATATAGTTAAGATTAGAGCTGCAATTCATGTTATGAGAGAGAGTCAGAAAGGTATTATTATTGGTCATAAAGGAATGGGATTAAAGCGGATTGGCTCCGAGGCAAGAAGAGATATAGAGAAGATGCTAGATAAAAAGGTGTTTTTGGAAACTCCAGTAAAGGTAAAGAAGAATTGGAGAAATGATAATAGAGAGTTGAAAAAATTTGGATACCAATAATGAGTAATATAGTAGCAATAGTAGGTAGACCGAATGTTGGTAAATCTACTATTTTTAATCGTTTTACAGAAAGTAGACATGCTATCACTGATGAGGTAAGTGGTGTAACTCGTGATAGACATTATGGAAAAGCAGAGTGGAATGGGCGTGAGTTCTCAGTAATTGATACAGGAGGCTATGTTCAAGGTTCAGTAGATATCTTTGAAACTGAAATAAGAAAGCAAGTTGAGCTAGCTATTGATGAAGCAAATGTGATTCTTTTTCTAGTGGATGCTAAGGCAGGGATTACTGATTTAGATCAAGCGGTGGTTAAACTTCTAAGAAAATCAGATAAGAATGTGGTTCTTGCTGTTAACAAGGTAGATAATTCAACATTATTAGAAGATGCAGTAGAGTTTTATAATCTAGGGATAGGAGAGTATATTCCTGTCTCTTCTATAAGTGGAAGTGGTACTGGAGAATTATTAGATGAGTTATTAAAACATTTTGAAGATGATGTCGAGAATGATGATAATGATATCCCTAAATTTGCAGTAATAGGCAGGCCAAATGTAGGAAAGTCTTCTATTATAAATGCTTTAATTGGTAAAGAACAAAATATAGTTACTGATATTGCAGGCACTACTCGTGATTCTTTAAATACTAGATATAATCAATTTGGGTTTGATTTCACTTTAGTTGATACAGCTGGACTTAGAAAGAAGAAAAATGTAAATGAGAATTTGGAATTCTATTCTGTAATGCGCTCAGTTCGTGCTATTGAGCATTCTGATATCTGCCTACTTGTGATTGATGCAGAAAGAGGATTTGAAGCTCAAGATCAGAGGATATTTCATATTGCAGATAGAAATAAGAAAGGAATTGTAATACTAGTAAATAAGTGGGATTTGCTTGATAAGTCAACAGAAACAGCAAAAAAGTTTAAAGAGCAAATAAGAAAAAAAATTGCACCATTTACAGATGTTCCTATTGTATTTGTTTCAGCATTAGAGAGGCAAAGATTATTAAAAGGATTAGAGACATCAATTCAGGTACATAATAATAGAGTTCAGAAAATTTCAACTTCACGTCTTAATGAAGTGATGTTACCTTTAATTGTTCATGTGCCTCCTCCAGCCATAAAAGGAAAGTATATTCGGATAAAGTATTGTACACAGTTACCAACAAATACACCAACGTTTGTTTTTTTTGCTAATCTGCCTCAATATATTAAGGAGCCATATAAAAGATATATTGAGAATCAATTACGTGATAATTTTGATTTCTCTGGGGTTCCTATCCAGATCTATTTTCGAAAGAAATAAGCGTTTACTATGCGTAGCATAGTATTTAATTTATCTGTTTTTACTTTTGCTAGTTATAGTCAATATTTTTTTTAGCATGCGTTATTTATTCTTTTTATGTGGACTTGTATTATTTTTCTTTTCTTGTTCTAATGTTATTTTTGTCCATTCTCAGCCCGAAGGTGTGGAATCCTTACATGAAATTCCTGATAGACTGCATGGCATGTATGTATTTGAGGATTCTAGTTTTAATTCAGAATCTTATGTAGTAACTGATTCTTCTGTTGGAGATATGGTTCTAGGAGATAACTTGATTGTTAAGCAAAGAGGAAATTACTTTTACCTTAATCTTTCTGGGGATAATGAATATGGTCTCTATGTTGTAAGGATTACACAGTTCTTACATGAAGATATTGAGATATCATTTCTCAATATTACTAATGATAATGCACATCTATTTAATATCCTCAATTTAGAGGAGATTAGAGCCTTTGATGAACAAGATGAAGGTCAACCATTGTCCTTTAAACAAAGGCCTGATTATCTTATTAATGATGTTAGTGTTAATCAGCTAAATCTTCTTTTAAATTCATCAAAAAATAAGCAAAGATTATTACGAGTGGATTAATTCTGTATCAGATAATATTATTAAAGAAAAGCCGAGCAATTGCTCGGCTTCTTTTATATTAATATATGAAACATCTAGTTATTGATCCCTAGAAGCTCTACNTCAAATACAAGTGTTGCNCCAGGACCTATCATNCCNCCTGCACCTTGGTCTCCATATGCTAAATTAGAAGGGATAGTTAGCTTCCATTTATCGCCAACACTCATTAATTGTAAGGCCTCGGTCCATCCTTTAATAACCTGAGTTACTCCAAATGTAGCTGGCTGTCCTCTATCTATGGAGCTATCAAATACAGTTCCATCTGTCAACATTCCATGATAGTGTACAGTAACCTGATCAGTAGTGACTGGTTTTGCTCCATCTCCAGAAACTAGGATTTCATATTGCAATCCACTTTCAGTCGTAGTCACCCCCTCTTTTGCTGCATTTTCAGCAAGGTAAGCAGCACCTTCTTCATTTGCTTTCGCACTCTTCTCTGCTTGTATTGTTCCAAAGTATTCTTGTAAGATTGTCATACTTTCTTCCTCTGAAATATCAAGATCATTCCCTTCAAAGACATCATTAAATGCTTTTGCTACTGCGTTTGCATCAACAGTGTCTAATCCTTGTGCTTTTACGCTAGAGGCCATATTGACGCCTAAGCTATAACTTACTTTCTCCATTTCTGTTTCTGGTTTTTTATAAGTATTGTTATCTGTGCAAGCACCTAAAATAAGAGCAACACTTACGATTAATAAATTGATTTTTTTCATTTTGTAATTTTTTGTTTGCAAAACTACAATTATTGTTTGTTCTCAGTTTAAAATTGGCAAGTATTTTTTCTATATTTGGCTCTTGGTAAAATCATAATATTTAATGGAGACTATAAAGACGCCGATTGAAGGTTTGCTAGTAATTAAGCCTGATATTTTTGAAGATGACAGAGGTTATTTCTTTGAGAGTTGGAGTAAAAAAGCTTTTCAAGATATTTCCTTAGAGTTTGTACAAGATAATCAATCATTATCTAGAAAGGGGGCTTTAAGGGGGCTGCATTTCCAGAACCCTCCTTTTGAACAAGGCAAATTAGTGCGTGTAATTAAAGGCGCTGTAATTGATGTTGCAGTGGATATTAGAAAAAACTCTATAACTTATGGGCAGCATTTTGCTATTAGGCTTTCAGAAGAGAATAAAAAAATATTTTGGATGCCACCGGGTTTTGCTCATGGGTTTCTTGCTCTTGAGGACGATACTATTTTTGTTTATAAATGCACGCAAATTTATAATAAAGAATCGGAGGGTTCTTTGCTTTGGGATGATAGTGATTTAAATATTGATTGGGGTTTCTTGAATCCTTTGGTTTCTGAAAAAGATATGGGTGCTGGTAGTTTTAAGGATTTTAAATCAGATTTCTAGTAATGAAAAGTAAATATTTTAATTTTTTAGTTGTCACACTGTTATTGTTAGTGTTTACACAATTATTTATGTATTCAACGGATCTAAAATCAGAAGATAAGTTACATCAGGAGCAGTTTAATATAAAGTATGGAATTTTTGCTATTGTACAGCCTGAGGATTTGAATTTTGCTGGTGAAGAAATACCTGTTTATTCATCTGATATCTGGGAGCGTATTGACCGAGAGTTATTGAAAAATACATATTGGCAGTCTAATACCATGCTATATTTCAAAAAAGCAAACAAGTATTTTCCTATTATTGAACCGATTCTTAAAGAATATAATATCCCTGATGACTTTAAATATTTGGCTGTTATTGAGAGCGGATTAGATAATGTAGTCTCACCTTCCGGAGCAGCTGGATTCTGGCAACTTATGAAGGGAACAGCTCGTGAATATGGATTGGAAGTGAATAAAGATATTGATGAAAGATATAATTTGGAGAAAGCAACAGTTGTAGCATGTGAATATTTGCAAGAAGCATACCATAAGTTTGGCAATTGGACTATGGCGGCTGCATCGTATAATATGGGTAAAAGTGGCGTCAGAAGAAAAATTAAAGAACAGGAATCTAATAATTATTATAATCTATATTTAAATTCAGAGACTGCGCGATATGTTTTTAGGATTATCGCAGTGAAAGAAATTATGCAGAATCCTAAAAAATATGGATTTATGTTTCGTAGAAAGGATTTGTACAGCATGCCTAATTTGCAAGCTATTGAGGTTGATTCAACAATTGCTAATCTATCTGATTTTGCAAAATCATATAATGTTAATTACAAACTACTTAAACAATTTAATCCTTGGTTAAGAACCAGAAAACTTCCTGATAAATCAAGGAGAAGATATATTTTAAAAATCCCTACCGATACTGATTTAATGGTTTTTGATAATATTGAAGTTCAATCTGACTCTTTAGAATAAGATGATCAATCAAGAAGATGTTATTAGTATTTATGGAGCTAGGGTTCATAATCTAAAAAATATTAGTCTAAAGATCCCTAGAAATAAACTTGTTGTTTTTACAGGCAAGAGTGGTAGTGGGAAATCATCCTTAGCTTTTGACACTATTCATGCTGAGGGGCAAAGAAGATATCTAGAGACTTTTAATGCATATGCACGTCAGTTTTTAGGAAATATGGAGCGCCCAGAAGTTGATAAGATTACAGGTCTGAGCCCTGTGGTAGCTATTGAACAGAAAACAACATCAAAGAATCCAAGATCTACGGTAGGTACCATTACTGAGATATACGATTACTTACGATTACTTTATGCGCGTGTAGGGACGGCATATTCTTATAATTCCGGAAAAAAAATGGTTAGGTTTACTGATAATCAGATAATAGATCTGCTTTTAAAAGATCTTAATGGTAAGTCAATAAATATTTTAGCCCCTATTGTTAGATCAAGGAAAGGACATTATGCTGAGCTTTTTCATTCATTGGCTAAAAAAGGCTACTTAAAGGTTCGGGTTGATGGTGAGATTATGGAGATAAGACCGTCCCTAAAGCTAGACAGATATAAAACTCATGATATAGAAGTGGTGATTGACAGGTTGATAGTTTTGGAGAAGAATAAGAAAAGATTACTTAAATCATTACAATTAGCCATGAATGATGGTGATGGTGTAATGATGGTTATAGAATTAGGAGGAGAATCTACTAGATATTTTAGTAGATCATTGATGTGTTTAGAATCGGGTATTGCTTATAAAAATCCTGAACCTAATTCTTTTTCCTTTAATTCACCTAAGGGAGCTTGCCGATCATGCAATGGATTGGGAAAATATAAGTTAGTTGATAAAGAGAGAATTATTCCTAATAAAGATCTAAGTATTAATCAAGGCGCAATTGCTCCTATTGCGAATCGTAAAGCTGATTGGATAATTAGTCAGATTGAATTAATAGGAAAAAAATACAAGTTCTCTTTAAATACTCCTTTTTCTGAGATTCCAGATGTTGGAGTTGAGGCTATACTGTATGGAATCCAAGATAAGCTAAAAATATATTTAGAATCTGCAGGAATTTCAAAGATACATAAACTTAATTTTGTTGGCATTATTAATTTCATTGAGGAGCAGTCTAAGAATACAAATGTTAAATCAATTGTAAAATGGGCTGCAAAGTATATGTCTGAACTTGATTGTAAGAGTTGCGGTGGTAGTAGATTAAATATTGAATCCTCAAATTTTAAAGTTGCTGATAGAAGTATTTATGAAATATCTAATATAGATATATCCGCATTTGCTCAGTGGGTTAATTCTATCGGAAGTTCACTCAATAAGATTGAGTTAGAGATTGCTAAACCAATTATCAAGGAGTTGAGTAAGAGACTGCAGTTTATAATAGACGTTGGACTTTCTTATCTTTCGTTAAATAGAAGCTCTAAAACTCTTAGTGGAGGAGAGGCGCAAAGGATTCGTTTAGCAACTCAGATTGGGACCCAGCTTACAAATGTGCTTTATATTTTAGATGAGCCAAGTATTGGGTTGCATCATAGGGATAATCTCAAATTGATTGCATCGTTGAAAAAACTAAGAGATATAGGCAATTCTGTGATTGTTGTTGAACATGATAGAGATATGATCAAACAAGCTGATTTTATTGTTGATTTAGGTCCTGGAGCCGGCATCAATGGAGGAGAGATAGTCTCTAAAGGTGATTACAAAGCTGTTATTAAGGATAATCATATTACGGCTGCTTATTTAAATGGGCAACGAGAAATTAAAATTCCTAAAAAAAGAAGGGTAGGTAATGGGAAATTTCTTAGCATTGAAGGAGCTAAGGGAAATAATTTAAAGAATATTGATGTATCGATTCCTTTAGGATTACTTTGTTGTATTACTGGCGTTTCTGGAAGTGGAAAATCTACTCTAATAAATGAAACGCTCTACCCAATACTAAGTAAACATTTTTTTAGAGGAGAAAAAGAACCGCTTGCATATAAGTCAATCTCAGGGTTAGAATATATTGACAAGGTTATTGCGGTTGATCAATCTCCAATTGGCAGAACTCCTAGATCAAATGCTGCGACATACACAGGGGTTTTCTCTGATATCAGGGGTCTTTTTGCAAATCTTCCTGAGGCAAAAATCAGAGGTTACAAAGTTGGGAGATTTTCTTTTAATATAGTTGGTGGTAGGTGTGAAGGTTGTAGAGGTGGTGGCAAGAAAACTATTGAGATGAATTTTTTACCAGATGTTGAGGTGCACTGTGAAGAATGCAATGGCAAACGATATAATAGAGAATCTTTAGAGATTCGTTTTAAAGGAAAATCAATTTCTGATGTTCTAAACTTTACTATTGATCAGGCAGTTGATTTTTTTAAGAATATGCCTGCTATTTATCAAAAAATCAAAACACTACAAGATGTTGGCCTGGGCTATATTACTTTAGGGCAGTCAGCTACAACACTTTCTGGAGGAGAGGCACAAAGAATAAAATTAGCATCTGAATTGTCTAAAAGAAGTACTGGTAATACTGTTTACATATTAGACGAGCCTACAACAGGCTTACACTTTGAAGATGTTAAGGTTTTATTGGATGTTCTCAATATACTTGTAGATAAAGGAAATTCTGTTTTAGTGATTGAGCATAATCTAGATGTTGTTAAGGCTTCTGATTATATTATTGATATTGGTAAGGAGGGGGGGGAGAGAGGAGGTGATATTATCTGTAATGGGCCCCCCGAGAAACTTGTAAAGTGTAAGAAGAGTTATACTGCGAAGTTTCTAGAAAAGGCGTTTGGTTAAGTTTATTATATTTAAAATTAGAAATATGAGTAAGGAGGAGAAAAAAATAAGGAGAGCTTTTAAAGAAAAAAATTGGAATGCTATAAAAACTGCTGATTCGTGGCAGATTTTTAAAATTATGTCTGAGTTTGTTGAGGGCTTTGAATCTATGTCTAAGATAGGTCCATGTGTTTCTGTTTTTGGTTCAGCAAGAACAGAAGTAGATAATAAGTATTATAAGAGCGCAGAAGAGATAGGATATTTACTTACTCAGAAAGGCTATGGCGTAATTACTGGTGGAGGACCTGGGATAATGGAGGCCGCGAATAAAGGTGCACAAAGAGGAAAAGGAAAGTCGGTTGGTTTAAATATTGAATTGCCTTTTGAGCAATCGCATAATAAATTTATAGATAATGATAAGTTGTTAAATTTTGATTACTTTTTTGTGAGAAAAGTAATGTTTATAAAATATGCCCAAGGATTTATTGTATTGCCTGGGGGTGTAGGGACTTTAGATGAGCTTTTTGAAGCAATTACCTTAATACAGACTGGTAAGATTGGGAGATTTCCTATTGTTCTATTTGGATCATCTTATTGGCAAGGAATTATCGATTGGATAAAATTGATAATGTTAGAAGCAGAGCGTAACATTAGCGATGAAGACTTGGACTTGTTTAATATTGTAGATACTCCATCCGAAGCAGTGGAAATCATTGAAACATTCTATAAAACATACACTTTAAAACCTAATTTTTAGTATATCTGATTGCATTCTGATTTTTTTAGTATTTTTACACCAATTATAAAAATTATACTAAATGAATCATTTTTGGAAAAAAGCAATTCTTCTTTTTATTTTGGTTATTTCAGTAAACCTTTTTGCACAGGATGATAATCTTGACGGGAAAATAGAAAAAAAATTCCAGCCTAAATTTACTTTGGGATCGGGTATCTATACTTTAACAGGAGATATACAAAATGATGAGGTGGGACTGATAAAAGGAAAAGCAGGCTTTAATGCAGGTATGAAGTTTGACCTTGCAAA
>PCBP01000004.1 GCA_002730985.1 Flavobacteriales bacterium
GCTAATATACCATCAAGTTTTATTGATTACCACACTTTTTTTATAAATGATACTCATACAATTCCAATACTCTCAATTTCTGGTGATGTTGGACAATCTGGACTAGTCGATTTATTAGATGGTGGTTGGGGAAGCTCAAGTCTTGAGCCAAAAGGCACAATAGAATGGTTTAACAAAAACGGGGTTTTACTTGATAAAGGAACTGGAGAATATAATAAGCATGGTAATGACTCGTGGGCTTACGATCAAAGGGGTTTTGATTATATCATGAGAGATCAATTTGGATATAATTACGCTTTGCAAGACCAAATTTTTGCAACCAAAAGCAGAGATAAATTCCAAAGGGTAATTGTAAAGGCAGCTGCAAATGATAATTATCCGTTTTCTTACAATGGCTCTGGAGCCCATATTAGAGACGCTTATGTCCATCACCTCTCACAAATTGGTGATTTGCGATTAGACGAAAGGTCTACATCCTCTTGTATTGTCTATTTAAATGGTGCTTATTGGGGGGTTTATGAAATGAGAGAAAAAGTAGATGACCATGACTTTACAGATTATTATTACGATCAAGATAAAAACAATTTGCAATATCTTAAAACCTGGGGGGGGACATGGACAGAATATGGCGCTCCAAATGCACAGCCAGATTGGGATAACTTTGTGAATTTTGTAACTACAAATCCAATGACTAACCAAGCAAATTATAATTATGCTAAAAGCATATATAATACTGGTAGTTTAATTGACTATTTTCTTTTAAATGCATATGTTGTTTGTCAAGATTGGTTAAACTGGAACACAGCATGGTGGAGAGGCATGGACCCTAATGGAGATAAGAAAAAATGGCGATATACTCTCTGGGATATGGATAATACATTTGATCATGGAACCAATTACACTGGAATTCCTAGCTCTTCCCCTAATGCAGAGCCATGCGACCCAAGTACCTTGGGCAATACTGGTGGGCAAGGCCATGTGCCAATTTGGAACGAAATGCTTACCAATCAAGAGTTTCATGATGACTATATTAATCGATGGCAAGACTTAGCAAACGGCCCGTTATCATGTGATTTCATGATACATATTCTTGATAGTATGATTGCAGTAATCGATCCAGAAATGCCAAGACAGATTGCAACCTGGGGGGGGACATATTCTGGCTGGCAAAGCAATGCAACTGATTTAAGAGATTTTATTTTAGCAAGATGTGATAGTATGAACAATGGATTTGTTGATTGTGATTCTGCAATTACCGGAATATTTGATGTTACTGTTGAAATAATAGGGGTAGGCGAGATAGAAATGAGCAATAATAATATTGTAAATGATTTAACCACTCCTTTTACTGATCAAAGATTTGGAGGCATTAATTTGCCATTTGAAGTTAGAAGTGGGCAATTTGATCATTGGGAGATTATTTCTTCTACTTCATATACATATGACCCTAATGTTGACACCTTGGTAATTGATTTGCAGTCAGATGTTGTTGTTCGTGCGTATTTTGGTGAGAGTAGAGATATTGTTTTTACTATTGATCCTGTTGGAAATACAACTTCAATTGATATTAATGGGGGTGTTATTAGTGCTTTCCCATACACTGCTTCATTTTTGCTGGGGGATAATATTTCTTTATCTCCAAATATTGATGCTTTATACGGTTTTGATTCATGGAGCTCTGACAGTAATTTCTTATCTCCATCATCTCTGAGCGAAAATATAAACCTTAATTTAGCATATGGGGACACTATTACTCTTCATTTATACCAAAAACCTAGTATAGTGTATGATATAATTCCAAATGGAACTACAACATCAATTGATATTAACGGAAATACCATATCTGTTTTTCCATATTCTGAAGTTGTTTTCAACGATGATCTAAATACTATATTTCCAAATATCGATCCAAATTATGGCTTTGGATTTTGGAGCGCCAATAACAACACTCTATTAAATGGCGGATCTATGAGCAACTCTTTTTATGGTGTTTACAATGATACAATAACGCTAAATCTAACATCTGTTTCGGCATTTATTTCTGGCAATGACACAATATGCGAAAACTCAAAAAGTGGAGCTGAAGTGCATGTCTTTTTTACTGGAATCAGCCCTTTTTCTTTCAATTTTGCTATTAATGGAGTTATACAGCCTACTATTACAACAACTATAAACCCCTATATTATCAATACAAAAATTGAAGGCGAGTATACACTTTCCTCTTTTAATGATGCTAATGAATTTGGAGATCTTAGTGGGCAGGCTATAGTAACTATGCTTCCTGCCCCAATTGCACAATTTAATGCTCAGCCTGATAGTTTGACGGTTTTATTTACTACAACTCAACTAGTGGACAAGTCATTAGGAAATGTTATTAATTGGAACTGGGATTTTGGAGACAACACATCAAGTGATTTCCTTCAAAACCCTACTCATACATATCAAGACTCTATAGCTACATATCAAATTAGCCTAATTGTCGAAGATGATAATAGTTGTACTGATACAGCACAAAATTTAATTGTCATTACTGATTATTACAGTATATTTATACCAAACTCTTTTACTCCTGATCTTGATGGTATAAATGATAAATTTTGTTTACGATATAATGGAATTCGAGAGGCCACTTTTACTTTTAATATATTTGACAGGTTTAGTAATTTGGTTTATGCCACTAATAATATTAAGGCGCTATCTTGTGAAAACGGATGGGATGGCAAACATTATCAAACCGGCAAAGAATTGCCTATGGGAGTTTACATATATCAAATATACTATCAAGATTTTAATGGGTGGAAACATCAAGAAACCGATGAGATAACCATTATTCGCTAAAGATTTTTCCGTTGTTTTGTTAATCTGCTTTTGTAATTGCCCATCTTAAATTCAAAAACTATATTTGTCGACAATATATTTTGCATAACAAATGAGCAAATTTAACGAATACGAAAAATTAAGTTTACCTAACATTCACAAGGAGATGTTAGAATATTGGCGAAAATCTGATGCTTTTACTAAAAGTGTAGAGAATAGAGAAGGGGGGGAAGTATTTACTTTTTACGAAGGACCTCCTTCGGCAAATGGAATGCCTGGAATTCATCATGTTATTGCCCGCACTATAAAGGATCTTTTTTGTCGATACAAAACTCTTAAAGGATTTCAAGTAAACAGGAAGGCGGGATGGGACACTCATGGCCTGCCAGTTGAGCTTGGTGTAGAAAAAGAAATGGGTATCACTAAGGAAGATATTGGTTCTAAGATATCTATAAAAGATTACAATACAGCTTGTCGCACCAATGTAATGAAATACAAAGGAAAATGGGAGGATATAACTAAAGAAATGGGATATTGGGTGGATTTAAATAGCCCATATTTAACTTACGACAATAAATATATCGAAAGTGTTTGGTGGCTTCTTGCGCAAATGCATCAAAAAAAATTACTATACAAAGGGCATACTATTCAGCCTTTTTCTCCAAAGGCAGGGACGGGACTAAGCACCCACGAATTAAATCAACCTGGCTGTTATCGTAATGTTAAAGACACCTCTGCAGTAGCTCAGTTTAAACTAATTAGAAATGCTGATTCCGAGTTCCTATTTAAAAAAACTGCTAATGATGTTTATTTTTTGGCTTGGACTACCACCCCTTGGACGCTGCCCTCTAATACAGCCTTAGCTGTAGGAGAAAAAATTAACTACTTATTAATTGAGACTGTAAATCGATACACAGGTAAATTAATTTCAGTATTAATTGCTAAGGATTTAGCAAGCAAATATTTTCCTCCTAAAAATGCAACCCTTCAATTTAAAGATTTCGAAACAGGAAAAAACTCTCTTCCTTTCAAAATCATATTGGAAGTTACTGGAGATAAGTTTAAAAATATTAGGTACGAACAGCTGCTTCAGTATGCTCAACCAGAATACGGGGATGCTTTTAAGGTTTTGTTAGGAGATTTTGTAACCACAGTAGATGGGACTGGAATTGTTCATTTAGCTCCCAGTTTTGGTGCAGACGATAATCGAATTGCGAAACTAAATGGAATTGGCAGTTTAACTTTAGTAAATAAACAAGGGAGGTTTGTTGATAAAGTTACTGATTTTGCAGGAATGTATGTTAAAGATGAGTTTTATAGTGATCTAGAAAAAAAACCTGAGTTATCGGCTGACATTCAGATTGTAATAAAATTGAAAACTGAAAATCTTTGTTTCCATTCAGAAAAGTACGAACACTCATACCCTCATTGCTGGAGAACAGATAAACCAATTTTATACTACCCTATGGATAGTTGGTTCGTAAAAACTACTGGATATAAAAAACGAATGCTGGAGCTTAACAGTACCATCAATTGGAAGCCTAAAGCAACAGGAGAGGGAAGGTTTGGAAAATGGCTGGAAAACCTAGTTGACTGGAACTTATCTCGCTCAAGATTTTGGGGGATTCCTATCCCAATATGGAAAACAAAAAATGGAGATGATGAAATATGCATTAGTTCTATTGAGGAATTAAAAATAGAAATTGAAAAATCTATTGGATTGGGCGTAATGACTTCCAATCCTTTAGCAAATTTTGAAGCCGGAAATATGTCAGAAGAAAACTATAATACCCTTGATCTGCACAGGCCATATGTTGATGATATTATTCTGGTCTCTAAAGATGGTAGGCCGATGAAAAGAGAATTGGATTTAATTGATGTTTGGTTCGATTCTGGAGCTATGCCTTATGCGCAGCTACATTACCCTTTTGAAAACAAAAATCTATTTGAGAAAAATTACCCCGCTGATTTTATTGCTGAAGGGGTTGATCAAACTAGAGGATGGTTCTTTACATTGCACGCAATATCAACTTTGCTTTTTGATTCCATTGCCTATAAAAATGTAATCTCTAATGGATTAGTGCTGGATAAAAATGGAAATAAAATGTCAAAAAGACTAGGAAATGCTGTAGACCCTTTTAGTATAATTGACAAATACGGTGCAGACGCCACTAGATGGTATATGGTGTCAAACGCTCAGCCTTGGGATAATTTAAAGTTTGATGAAGCTGGAATTAGCGAAGTCCAAAGAAAATTTTTCGGCACTCTTTATAATACGTATTCCTTTTTTGCACTTTATGCAAATATTGACGAGTTTAGCTATTCAGAAAAAACGATTCCAATAAATGACAGAATAGAGTTAGACAGGTGGATTTTATCAGAATTGAACACTTTAATAAAACAGGTTGAAGAAAGTTATGAGGCATACGATCCTACTTCTATTGCTCGTAAAACACAAGATTTTGTAATTAACAAACTAAGTAATTGGCATGTAAGGCTAAGTAGAAGGAGGTTTTGGAAGGGGGAATATGACTCTGATAAAATTGCTGCATACCAAACCCTGTATGAATGTCTAGAGACTATTGCAATAATATCTGCTCCAATTGCACCTTTTTTTATGGATAAATTATTCCAAGACTTAAATGTTGTCGGCAAAAAAAACGCTTCGTTTTCTGTTCATTTAACTAACTTCCCGTCATCTAATCCTTTAGTCATAAACACTACGTTAGAAAGAAGAATGGGTTTAGCACAAAATGTGACTTCACTTGTGCTTTCTTTAAGAAAAAAAGAGAGAATAAGGGTTCGTCAGCCACTTCAAAAAATCATGATCCCTATTCTTAATGACAAAACGAAAAAAGATATTGAGAGTGTTTCTACAATTATAAAAAATGAATTAAATGTTAAAGAAATTGTCTTTTTTAGTGACAACTCAAATATTCTAAAAAAACAAATAAAACCTAATTTTAAAACCCTTGGGCCTAAGTTTGGAAAAGAAATGAAGCTTATTGCTAGTAAAATCGCTCAATTTTCAGAAAATGACATTAACTCAATAGAACGAGATAAAAATTATAGTATAGATGATGACATAACTATAGAGTTGGCTGATGTAGAAATCAGCTCTGCTGACATCCCTGGCTTTAGTGTCGCCACAAACAATGGAGTAACTGTTGCCTTAGATATTACTATATCGGAAAAACTAAAAGAAGAGGGGCTTGCAAGGGAGTTTGTAAACAGAGTTCAAGGGCTTAGAAAAGATAATGGGCTTACAGTAACTGATAAAATAATTATCTGGGTTGAAAAAAATGAACTACTAACAAGAGTATTTAAAAATAATTTCTCTTATATTTGTGAGGAAACTTTAGCAGAAAAACTTAACTATAGGGATCCTGTTATTAGTAATGCAACAAAAGTTGAATTAATTGACGAAATCTTAATAAATATTTCTTTAGAAAAAATTTAAGTTTATGGGAAATAAAACAGCATACTCGGAAAATGAATTAAAAGAATTCGAAAAAATAATTATTGGTAAAATAAAAAGCGCCCAGGAAGATTTAGCAATATTAAGAGCGGCCACATCCAATGATTCAGATAATGGAACGGAAGACACCTCTGCTTCTTTTAAAGCCTTTGAAGAGGGGTCAAGCACTCTTTCAAAAGAAGAAAATGTTAAACTAGCTGAAAGACAAGCTAAGTTTATTCGAAGCCTTCATAATGCACTAATACGGATTGAAAACAAAACCTATGGTATTTGCCGTGATACCGGGAAATTAATATCTAAGGAAAGATTGCGGCTTGTCCCTCACGCTACTTTAAGTATTGAGGCAAAAAACGCTCAATAAGCATTTTGAAAAAAGTATTTCTTACAGCAGTTGTTGTTCTGTTAACTGATCAGATCCTGAAGGTCTGGATAAAAACTCATATGGTTTTAGGGCAAGAGTTTCAAATTTTTGATTGGTTTATCATACATTTTACTGAAAATAATGGGATGGCTTTTGGCATAGAGTTTGGTGGGCTATCCGGCAAAATACTTTTAACTATTTTCAGAATAGTTGTAGTGATATTAGGAATGCTCTATGTGAAAAAAATTATCCGCCCTGCTTTTCCAAATGGAGCATTAATTGCAATTGGGTTAATAATAGGGGGTGCAATTGGGAATATTATTGATAGTTCTTTTTATGGGTTAATATTTAATGAAAGCTATAATAATGTGGCGAGTTTTTTGCCCAATTCAGGTGGGTATGCCCCTTTGTTGCAGGGGAAGGTTGTGGATATGTTTTATTTTCCTTTAATAAATGATCATTTACCTAATTGGATGCCAATTTTTGGGGGGGAACATTTTATCTTTTTTAGGCCTGTATTTAATATTGCTGATGCTGGAATTTCAGTAGGAGTCTTTCTTATTTTAATTTTTTATAGAGAAACCTTTAACTAAGCCTTCCGCTCATTTCTTTTTATGTCTCCATAAATGGTGCCCTGTGAACCAACTCTTCTTGGGTGTTTTTTAAAATATTTCTGATTTATTCTTCTTAAAAACCCTAGCGTCTTAAACTGCACTCTGCTTTTTATTGAGAGCTTAACTTTGCCCCATGATGGAGGGAAAGAATAATTATACTTCTCTAAAAAAGGGCCAAAAACAAAAATCGCAAGGTCTTTAATCTCATCGGTGTAGTATTCTAAAGCGTCTTCCTTTTTCCCTGATGTTTTATTAGCAAAAGGCAACTTTCTTGGGTTTTTAACTCCTGCTTTTTTTAAGGCAGCTATATAGTCTTCTGCTATATTTTCATACCTAATTACATAATTGCAATTATCAATTGTTAAACCCGCTAAGTTGTCATATGGCTTTTTAAAAAATTCCTTAAAATACTGTTGAAATGTTGCTTTTTTTTGTATAAAATTAAACATTTTCCTGTGTTGTTTTGTAATATGGCCTCCATTTTCAGTAAAAAACTTAGGATTGGTAAAATTGCCTTTTGAATTTGCTTTCATCTTTTCGTAAACAGTTATAGCAATTTCCATAGGATTTCTTAAAACAGCAAAAACAAAATACTGCAACTCCTGTGTTTCTGCAACCTTTTTAAACTCATGATATAAAGAGTGTTTTCTTAAAACAGCCTCTCCTTCGTACTGTAAATACAATTCTTTTGAAATTGCGGAAGAAGCTGAAAAAGGCAGCCCTATAAATAACAGCTTGTGTTTATGACTAATTATCATCTACAATAAATTATTTGCAATTAAATATTCTCCAATTTGCACGGTATTTGTAGCGGCCCCTTTTCTTAAATTGTCAGCAACTATCCAGATGTTTAAGGTGTTACTTTGGGTGAAATCTTTTCTTATCCTTCCTACAAAAACCTCATCTTTTTTATATGTATTGATTGGCATTGGGTATTTGTTTTTTGAGGGATTATCTAGGACGGTTACTCCGTTCATCTGATTTAGAACAGCTCTAATCTCATCCAAATCAAAATCATGTTCAAAAGTTATATTTACACTTTCGGAGTGCCCCCTGCTTACAGGAATCCTTACGGCGGTAGCAATCACATCTATATTTTTATCTAATATTTTCTTTGTTTCATTAGTAAGCTTCATTTCTTCTTTAGTGTAATGATTGTCGGTAAAATCATCACAATGAGGCAAGACATTTTGAAAAATTTGATGAGGGTATGCCATTTCAGCATCAATCTTGTTTTTCTCATTTTTTAATTGCTCAACTGCTTTTTTTCCAGTTCCGCTAACAGCTTGATAGGTTGAAACAACGGCTCTTTTTACAACAAACTTTTTATGAAGAGGAGCAAGAGCCATTACTAGTTGAATTGTAGAGCAGTTAGGATTGGCAATTATCATATCATTAATTGACAGCCCTTCCCCATTAATTTCTGGAACAATTAGCTTGTTTTTAGAGCGCATTCTCCAATAAGAAGAGTTGTCTATTACTTTTACTCCTTTTGCCGCTAATTTTGGAGCCCAAGTTTTTGAAATTTCTCTGCCAGCTGAAAAAAATGCTAAATCAATATCTCTTTCTAGTAGCTTAGTCAAAGAAATAATCTCATAATTTTTCCCGTCTAAAGAAATTTCCTTTCCGCAAGATTTCTCTGAAGCAACAGGGATAAATTCTGTAAAAGGAAATTTTCTTTCAGAAAGGACTTCTAACATTTCTCTGCCCACAACACCTGTAACTCCTACAATTGCTAATTTCATAATTTAAAATAAGGCCTCCAAAAATACTATATTTAAGCGCTATTAAAAAACACTTTATAGCTTTTCTGTTTTTTTCTTGTTTTGGACAAGTTATAACTTTATAAACGATTTTTATAATGAATAATATTCAAAATATAGCATGCTGATTATATTATAATGTTAGTTTTGAATTAGAAAAATATTTTAAGGGGCGCTTAACTAGCATAGATACTGCTTGACTTTAAAAAAATACTCGTTAGCTCTAAAGACTTATAATGGCAATTCCTGATCATATAAAAAAAATCATAAAAACTATTCCAAGTAGTGCTGGAATTTATCAGTATTATGACAAAAATAGATCTCTACTTTATGTAGGCAAAGCAAAAAACTTAAAAAAACGAGTCTCTTCGTATTTTACAAAAACTCATGAACACGCAAGAATAAGGGTTCTTGTGGGGAAAATTCAAGAGATAAAATGTGTGCTTGTAACAACTGAAATAGACGCTCTTCTTCTAGAAAACAACCTTATTAAAAAACATCAGCCAAAATATAATGTAATGCTGAAAGACGGGAAAACATATCCCTGGATATGTATAAGCAATGAAAAAGTCCCCAGAATATTTCAAACAAGAGATGTGATGAAGAGTGAAGGAGAGTATTTTGGCCCATATGTTTCAACTCATATAGTTAAAACTCTGCTTAATGTTTGTTCTGATTTGTTTTACAGCTACGGATGGACTCCTGTTTCATATATAAACAGAACTGTTAAATCAAAAAAGGACTTGGCAAACTATCTCTCTATAATTAACGATATAAGAAATATCTTAAACGGCAATCTTTACTCCCTAATTAATGATTTGAGAAAAAGAATGCGCCTATACGCAAAAAATTTGCAATTTGAAAAAGCCCAAATAGAAAAAGAAAAAATAAGCATCCTGAAAAAATACCAATCTAAATCTATTATTGTAAGCCCTAAAATAAATAATGTTGATGTTTTTACAATTGTTTCAGATGAAAATACTGGATTTGTAAATTTTCTTAAAATTACTTCTGGCGCAATTATTCAAACACATGCCTTAGAGCTAAGAAAACAACTTAATGAAAAAGAAGAAGAGTTATTACGTCTTGCAATTGTTGAGCTAAGGCAAAAATTTAATAGCAATTCAAAAGAAATTTACTGTTCTCACACTATAAAAAACACCTGGGAAGGCTTAAAGATTACCGTTCCAAAAATTGGAGACAAAAAAAAACTGATTAACTTAAGCCTGCAAAATGCAAAATATATGCTCTTAGATAAAAAAAAGAAAAAAATAAATAGAGTTGAGCGACTAGAGAAAAAACATGTTTTAAAAAAACTACAAAAAGACCTGCGCCTAAAAGATCTCCCAATAAATATTGAGTGTTTTGACAATTCAAATCTACAGGGAACAGATGCTGTTGCTGCCTGTGTTGTTTTTAAAAATGCAAAGCCAAGCAAGAAAGATTACCGTCATTTTAATATTAAAACTGTTGTCGGTCCAGATGACTTTGCCAGCATGGAAGAGGTTGTTTATAGAAGGTACAATCGGATTTTGAAAGAAGAAAAAACCCTGCCAAATTTAATAATAATTGATGGAGGGAAGGGGCAATTAAGTGCCGCGGTAAAAAGTTTAGAAAAATTAAGATTAAGAGGGGTGGTCCCTGTTATTGGGATTGCCAAACGTTTAGAGGAAATATATTTTCCTAACGATAGTGTTCCGCTGTATTTAGACAAGCGCTCTGAAAGTTTGAAATTAATCCAGCGATTACGAAATGAAGCTCATAGATTTGGGATTGCACATCACAGAAAAAAAAGAAGTCAAAATTACCTGTCAACTTCATTAGATAAAATTGACGGAATAGGCATGAAAACAATATCCTTATTAATTTCACATTTTGGGTCAATTAAAAAGGTTAACTCCGCAACGAAAAAAGATTTAATACAATTAATTGGAAAAAATAAAACGGATAAAATCTTCCAATTTAAACAGTCTAAATAATATCCCAATTTCTTTATAAAAATATATAGTTTAGCTCGAAAAAGATGGTGAAAAAGGTAATGGTGGTCTAGAGGGCTTTATACATACTCCTGACTTCATACTAATAGACAAAAACAAACTAGAGGCATTTGTGATGGGACAATTGATAATGAAATAACTAGGGTAATCTACGATATCAAAACTTTAATAAACCACACGGCCCTTTAATAAGCGTTTATAACTAAAANAATTAGAGAACATCCCCTTTATAATGGGTTATCCCTCCNGCTAGATTAATTACCTTCTTAAANCCTAAGGATTGTAGGTGTATTTGGGCTTGAGCAGATCTCCCGCCAAGCTTACATTTAGTGATTATATAATGAGATTTGTATTGCTCAATGTTCTTGATTTTATTAAAAAAATCAGATAATGGAACCAAAAAATCAACTCCTACTATTCTTTTTGTGTTATATTCATACTCCTCTCTTACGTCTACAAGTAAAAACTTTACACGTTCTTTTTTTCTTTCTGATAAAAGATATTCTAACTCTTTTCCGTTAATTTCATTTTTCCCTAACAACTCTTCGATATTATACATTTTATTTTTTAGTCTTTTTTAGGTTTCATTTGAGGGAAAAATAACACGTCCTGAATAGAACTAGAGTTGGTCATAATCATACTAAGTCTATCAATTCCAATTCCCATCCCTGACGTTGGGGGCATTCCATATTCAATAGCTCTTAGGAAGTCTTCATCTAGCAACATGGCTTCTTCGTCCCCCCTTTTAACTAATTCTAGTTGTTCTTCAAATCGAGCTCTTTGATCAATAGGGTCATTCAGCTCTGAAAAAGCATTGCAAATTTCTTTTCCATTACAAATTGCCTCAAAACGCTCAACCAAGCCCTCTTTTTCTCTATGTTTTTTAGCTAAAGGGGACATCTCCACTGGATAATCAATAATAAATGTTGGTTGAATCAATTCTCCTTCACATTTCTTTCCAAATATTTCATCAATTAATTTTCCTCTGCCCATACTTTTATCCACTTCAACTCCTAATTTTTTTGCAGTTTGAGACATTTTTGCTTCATCCATTTTAGAAATATCAATTCCTGTAAAATGCTCAATAGCCTCATACATTGTATATCTTTTCCATGGTCTTTTAAAGTTAATCGTATTCTCCCCAGCTTTAACTTCGGTAGTGCCATGTAAATCTATGGCGATTTTTTCTACCATTTCTTCAACCAAATCCATCATCCAAATATAATCCTTATAGGCAACATAGAGCTCCATTTGTGTAAATTCAGGATTGTGGAATCTGCTCATTCCTTCATTTCTAAAATCTTTAGAAAACTCATACACTCCATCAAACCCTCCAACTACCAGTCTTTTTAAATACAGTTCGTTTGCAATCCTAAGATATAACTCTACATCCAAAGCATTATGATGGGTCTTAAAAGGACGGGCGGCTGCACCACCATAAAGAGGTTGTAAAATTGGAGTTTCAACTTCTAAATACCCTTTTTCATTTAAATAAGAACGCATTGAATTTGTTAGCTGAGTTCTCTTAATAAATGCATCTTTCACTTCCGGATTTACAACCAGATCTACAGATCTTTGTCTGTATCTTTTTTCCGGATCAGTAAATGAGTCATGAGTTACTCCATCGGTATCAATTTTTGGAAGCGGCAATGGCCTTAATGATTTTGTAAGGACTGTTAATTCTTTAGCCTTTACCGAGATTTCACCAACTTGTGTGGTAAAAACCACCCCTTTAATACCAATAATATCTCCGATATCTAACAGCTTCTTAAATACTGTGTTGTACATTGTTTTATCTTCTTCGCAAATTTCGTCCCTGTTTATATAAACCTGAACCCTTCCCTCACTATCCTGAATTTCTGCAAATGAAGCTTTTCCCATAATTCTTCTACTCATCAATCTCCCCGCAATAACAACTTCTAGTTCTTCATTATCTTTATAGTTTGCAATAATTTTTTTGGACGTAGTATTCACCTCAAAAATTGCAGAAGGATAAGGATCAATGCCTAATTCTTTTAATTTTTGTAAAGACTCTCTTCTAATTATTTCTTGTTCTGATAGCTCTCTTTTCATGCTATAAATTTTTTACAAAGATAGAAATTCTATTATCCTATTATTTCGTATTTTAGACTTCTTCTTGTAACAAGATTTTTTAATACGAATTTTAAACTATATTTATTATGAAAATGGACGACTATATCAATGATTTTACTACTCATTTAAAAGGAGCAATTGATATTGCAAACAACTCAAATCTTAAGCCAACATCCAAAGAGATTAACAATGTGTTAATTTGTGGTTTAGGGGGCTCGGGTATTGGGGGTACAATTGTAAATGATATAGTTTCTCCAAAAGCAACGGTTCCTATTGCTGCAACTAAAGATTATAGCGTGCCTAATTTTGTAAATGAAAATACACTTGTTATTGCTAATTCTTATTCTGGAAATACAGAAGAAACTCTTTCTGCTTTAGAGAAATGTCAGGATAGAGGCTCTGAAATTGCGGTAATTACATCGGGGGGGAAGTTAAAAGATGTTGCCGAAGAAAATAATTATAATAAAATTATTATTCCTGCTGGAAAGCCTCCAAGAGCTATGTTTGGCTATGCTTTTACCGAGTTGTTTTTTATCTTGAATCATTATAAAATTATCGACCTCTCATTTAAAACTGAGTTTAAAAATGCCATTGTTTTATTGGATTCTGAAAAAGCTGACATCCAAAAACAGGCAATGGAGTTAGCTAAACGATTATATAAACAAACTCCGGTTATTTATGTGGCAAATGGTTTTGAAGGAGTCGCAGTTCGATTCCGTCAACAGATAAACGAAAACTCTAAAATGCTTTGTTGGCATCATGTGATTCCAGAAATGAATCATAACGAATTGTTAGGCTGGAGAACAAATGTGGAAAATTTGGGAGTAGTGTATTTCCGTAATAAGTGTGATTATCAAAAAAATCAAATCCGAATAGATATTAATAAAAAAGTGATTTCAAAGTTCACAAAAAACATCACTGAAATATGGAGCAAAGGGGATTCTATAATTGAAAATTCGCTTTACCATATTAATCTGGGAGACTGGGTAAGCTGGTACTTGTCAGAAATGAATAATGTAGATGCAATTGAAATTAGTGTGATTGATTTTTTAAAAAAAGAATTAGCTAAAGTTTGATGAACAAAAAAGTTAAATTTGAAGATTTAGGATTAATTGATTACAAAAAATGTTGGGATTACCAGGAGGGGCTTTTTTCAAGAATTATAGCTATAAAATCAAACAACAGGAAAGAAGGGAAAAAGGATATAACCAATAATTATTTAATTTTTTGTGAGCACCCTCATGTCTACACCCTAGGTAAAAGTGGTGATGAAAAAAACTTATTGGTAAATAATAATTATCTTAAAAGTAAGGGGGTTGATTTTTATAAAATCAATAGAGGTGGTGATATTACTTACCATGGGCCTGGACAAATTGTAGGCTATCCAATTTTTGATTTGGAGAATTTTTTTACCGACATTCATAAATACTTGAGGCTTCTTGAGGAAGCAGTTATTCTTACTTTAAAAGAATATATGATTGAGGCGGAAAGATCAAAAGGAGAAACTGGAGTCTGGCTAAATGCTAAAACCAAAAAAGCTAGAAAAATATGTGCTTTTGGAGTAAAGAGTAGTAGGTGGGTTACTATGCATGGTTTTGCTTTTAATATAAGCACTGATTTGTCTTATTTTGAAAATATTGTTCCTTGCGGAATATTAGATAAAAATGTTACTTCATTACAAAAAGAATTAGGAGGAGAAGTTGATGTTGAAGAAGTGAAGCTTAAGCTAAAAACCCATTTGACTAATTTATTTAATCTAGAAATAATTTAATGTGAAAGTATTTTTCAAGTTACTATTATTGTTTTTTATTCTTCTCAATGTGTTTGTTTTTTTTAGTGGTAAAACATGGCTATACAAGGGGATTGCTGTAACTTATTTAAAGGGGTATCCCTCGTCATATATTCATGATTTTATTCATTTTCCCGGAGAAATTATTGAATCCGGCCTCCACCAAGAATGGCTTATTTCAAAAAATTACAACAATAACAAGCTGCCTGATTTTATTAATCCTGTAAATGACAGTCTAGAAACAGTTGCTCTAATGGTTATAAAAAATGACAGCATTGTTTTTGAAGAATATTGGGACGGATACTCTTCTGATACAATGAGTAATTCTTTTTCAATGGCAAAAAGCTGGGTTTCTACATTAATTGGGGTTGCAATTCGAGAGGGAAAAATTGAAAGTGTAAATCAAAAGGTGTGTGAGTTTATTCCAGGTTTTTTAGTGGGAGAAAAAGAAAAAATTACTATTAAACATCTTCTTACGATGAGCGCTGGATTAAATTGGACTGAGGATTATTATAACCCTATCGGACAAACTTCGGAGGCTTATTTTGGAAATGATTTGAGAGGACTAGTTGTAGATTTGAAATCAGTTGCTCCTCCGGGGCAGGTTTTTAAATATCATTCTTCTTGCTCACAATTACTCGCATTTATTATTGAAAAGGCAGTTGGAAAAACTATTAGTGAGTATACATCGGAAAAACTATGGAGGCCAATGGGCGCAAAACACCCGGCGCTTTGGAGTCTAGATAAAAAAAATGGCGACGAAAAAGCTTTTTGTTGTATAAATTCAAATGCAAGAGATTTTGCAAGATTAGGAAAGCTATATCTGCATAATGGTAATTGGAACGGATTACAAATTATTGACAGTTCTTATGCAAAGGAAGCTACTTCAGCGGCAATATTAACAAATGATTATGGCCAAAAAAACACAAATTACGGCTATCAATTTTGGCTCACAAAAAGAAGTGGTTTTGATATTTATTACGCTAGAGGAGTGTGGGGGCAATATGTAATTTGCATACCAGAAAAAGATATGATTATTGTACGCCTTGGCAAAAATTATGGAACCCATTTAGAAGATGGACATAGTAATGATTTTTATGCATTTGTTGATGCCGCACTTGAAATGTATCATTAGGTGCTAAAACAAATAATGTTTTGTTTTTGGATAAAGGAAAAAATTAATAAACGATGAAAACATAGAATTTGTATAAAAAGCTTTATTTTTAACAACACAAAAAACAAAGATGGAAAATAAATTATTGGAATTTAAAAACCTTGTTACCGAATTTCATACTGAGGGAACTAGTGTGAAGGCTGTAAATAACGTTAGTTTTACGTTAAGTAAAGGGGAGACAATTGGTATAGTTGGAGAGTCAGGATCAGGGAAGTCAGTGACTTCACTTTCTGCTATGCGCCTAATACCAAGCCCTCCTGGAATTATTAGTGGGGGTGAAATTGTTTTTTATCCAGAAGATGGTAGC
>PCBP01000005.1 GCA_002730985.1 Flavobacteriales bacterium
TGACAGCTCAATGCTTGATATGAATGAAATAACAATAGCTTCAGTCTTATCAAAGACAAGCAGACAACTAATTTATGTTTATGATTTTATGAAGATGTGGAGATTTCTTGTCTCTTACTCAAAAGAGACAGACAATAAATCTAAAACAATTGAGGTGATTAAGAGTATTGGTAATATGCCAGAAGAAGCACCCAATATAATTTTCGAAGCAGATAAAGAATTTGAAGAGGAAGCAGACAAATTAGATGACTACCCATACTAAGAAAGTTATATTTATTGTTGGGCCTACCGCAATTGGGAAAACACACCTAAGTATTGCACTTGCTAAGGAACTTAATGCAGACATAATATCGTGTGACTCTAGACAATTCTACAAAGAACTTAAAATTGGCTCTGCACCTCCAAGCAAAAAAAATCTAGCTGAAGTACAACATCATTTTATACACAATTTAAGTATAAAGGAAGACTACAATGCAGGTAAGTTCGAGATTGATGCAATTAAGCTAATTAAAAAATTACATCAAACTAATAATACAATTATTGCAGTTGGTGGTTCTGGACTATATATTAATGCAATCTGTAAAGGATTTGACAAGATTCCAAAAATATCTAAGCAGATAAGGGAGCGGGCAACTGTTGAATATCGCAATAAGGGGTTAGCTTGGCTTCAAAAGGAGATAAAAAAATTTGATCCTGAGTTCTACTCAAATTACGATACAAATAACCCTCAAAGATTATTAAGAGCACTAGAAGTATTCCAAGAGACAGGAAAAAAGATCTCTTCATTTAAATCAAACAAGACAAAAGAAAGATCATTCAAAATAATCAAAATTGGACTAAATATAGAAAGAAGTATGCTATATAAGCGTATAAATGATAGAGTTGACATAATGATGAAGGAAGGTCTACTTAAAGAAGTAGATTCATTACTCGATTTCCAACAAAATAATGCCCTACAGACAGTTGGATATAGAGAGATATTTGGGTTCTTAAATGGTAAAAATACGCTAGAGAGAGCAGTTGAGGATATAAAGAAAAACACAAGAAGATTTGCTAAAAGACAGTTAACGTGGTTTAGAAAAGATAAAGAAATAAAGTGGTTCGAACCACATCAATTAATAAAGATCCAAAAACTTATCTCAGAATTGTAACTGTGCCATTAATCTGATCAAATCCATGACCAATTTGAATAGAATAAAAATAAACACCATCAGGAACATCATTCCCTTTCTCATTAGTTCCATTCCATTTATCATGATACCCAACCGACTGAAAAAGCAATTTCCCAAACCTGCCATAGATTCTCACTTCACTATCCTCGTATAGGAAGGTGTCCTCCAAGCTCCAAGTGTCATTCTTAGTGTCGCCATTTGGAGAGAACACATTAGGCACACACTCAGATGTCATAGTAGTAATCACAAAGGCCGTATCTTCTTCACAACCATTAGCATCAATAACGGTGACGCTAAAATCTCCAGGGCTCATCCCTAAATTTATTGGATTCTCTATAGAACCATTCCACCATTCAAAAGAATATGGCTCAACACCACCTGTTGCTGAAGCTTCTAAATCGATATCTATATTTTCTAAATTACATTCAATAATAGCAGATTCAGGATCTAATGAAATTAGTAGACTATTAATAGTGAAATCCTCTCTAACCAAACAATTGTTAATATCTGTTACCTCAACCCAATGATTACCTGGACAAATATCAGCATGTACTGAGTTCTCTCCATTACTCCACAAATAAGTGTAAGGAGGAAAGCCCCAAAGACTAGAATCTGGATAGACTGTAACTGTAGTAATATCAACAAGTCCTTCAGGAATAAAGAAAGTAACTAAGACCGTATCCGTAACGCTACAGTTATTAGACAAATCAATAGTAGTAACAAAATAGGTGCCTTCACACAAAATAGGTGAGACCTCTCCACTACCAATTGAATTATTAAAAATATTTAACCAGACATGCTCAAAAGGACCTGAGGACGTTGTACTCTCTATTACTACCTCAGCAGTATGAGTTGAATCATCATAATACACTGCTGTATTCAACTCGTAATAATCTAGATAGATTGTATCAGTAACAGATGCTCCACATGAATCAGTTACTATTACCCAATATTTAAGCTCCCATAAAGAATCGATTGTAAGAGTAGTATCTCCTGTATTCCATAAATATGAAATCGGAGACACTCCACCCGTTGCAATAACAGTTGCAGTAGCTCCTTCTGTACAACTCATGTTGGTATATGATAATGTGATATCTAATGAATCGGGTGCTGTAATTAAAACACTCTCATTTGTAAGACAACCGTTTACATCTACTATCTCAACACCATAATAACCAGCGCCCACAACTCTTTGCTGGCTCGTATCCCCATCACTCCAACTTATTAAATAAGGGGAAGTCCCTCCAGAGATTACATTATTAATTACAGTCAAAGCTTCAGAACAAGGCAAAATTGAATCTAAGACAATCGGTTCTAGTTCAAGTAATTGTGGATCCTGTAAAGAAAGAGCAAAAGTGTCATTACACCCTACAGAATCAAGAACAATTAAAGTATAAATTCCTGATACTAAACCATACAAGGAATCAGATGTACCGGTACCATTTAACCAGTAATAGCTTAATGGACCTGTTCCACCCGTAATATCTATAGATATCATTCCATTAGCATCTCCATAACAAGAAGGATGAAATAGAACTGGATTTGGATTAATCTGATCCCCTTGAGGGATAACATATGTTTCAGTATGCAAACACCCTATAGAGTCTACAATATGAACCAAATAGGTGCCTGCAGAAAGCGCAGCACTGTTTACCCCCCCCCACTGTACATCATAAGGCATATTCCCATCAATAATAGAGTCGATTATCACACTACCGGATTGATTTCCAAAACATAAAATTGGAGTAATAGTCTCGAAAACTTTAATCTCATATAAGGCCTCACACCTAATTGGAACAGTATCAAGACAAAAATATGTTGAATCATAAACATATATATCATACCAACCTGAAGAGGCATAAATTGAATCAAGATGAATACCATTTATCAGATCATATGAAAAACCAAAAGAAATATTCTGACTTCCTAAAATGCTATCTGCCAAAACACTATCAATCTTTAGATATCCAGAATCAGACTCACAAAGCAATATATCTGTTGTAGATCCAAAAGTTATATAATCGACTGGTTCTCTGATCTCAAATATCATTTCTAATACACAGCTAAAAGAATCTGCCACAGAAAGAATATAATCACCAGCAAATAGACTATCAAAAGTCATTAGATATGGGTTTAATATTGAAGAAACATTTAAGGCACTACTATCCCTTGTTACCCAAGAAACTGTATCGGCTGAATGTAAATTAATTATATAATAATCATAAAATTCAGCANTTNTATACTTCTTNCCTCCAGANACAGAACAAGCAACACTACCTGTATTTACGCCTCTACAATTAATGTCATTAGTATAAATTGTATCAAAAGTTAATGCCATTGGAGAAGCAATATTACTTACTATAGAGTCTGTACAACCTATAGAGTCATTAATAACTATCTTATAAGATCCAATCCCAAGATTATCAAATAGGGTGTCATTAGAGCCAGATGAATACATTACACCATTCTTGTACCATTCATAGAGATAAGGAGGAGAGCCAGAATGGGCAACTCTTTTCAACATACCTGTTGAGTCTCCAAAACATTTGACATTAAGCTGTGACCCTCCAGATCCTAATGGACATCCCACAAAAAAGAAAGAAGTATCTCCATTAAATACAACTTTATAAGTACCACACTCTTGAGTAAATAGTGTATCTAAACCATTAAATACAATATTTTGCATTGTAGCCACAGGTATAAGGCCTAATGAATCATCATAAAAGTACCAATCAACTAATGAACCTGGGACAATATCTAAAAAAATCGCCCCATCATGATAACAGTTAAATTCCCTTACAGAGTCAGAAACTACCTGAGATCTACCTACAAAAACGTTTAAAAAAAATATAATTATTAATATCTGCCTCATAGTGTCATTAATCATGCAAATATACCAATAAAAATAAACACTAAATTTCTTTAAAATCAATAACTAAACCAGCGAAAGATAATGAGGTATTAGAGAATATATCTTTAGTCTCTTGCAATAAATCTTCTAGGTTTTTATATCTCTGAGAGTAATGACCAATCAGCAGCTTTTTAACTTTTCCTTTCTTAGCTATTGCAGCAGCCTGATAAGTAGTAGAATGACCTGTCTTCATGGCTCTATCTTCTAAATCTTTCATAAAAGTTGTTTCATGATATAATAAATCAACTCCTTTAATCTTCTCAATTAAGGACTCATGGTACCTAGTATCCGAACAAAAAGCATACTTATGCGGCAAAGAATTCTCAGTTGTTAAAATATCGTTACTAATAATCTCCCCCTGCGGGTTGATCCAATCAGCACCATCTTTTAAACTATTCATTTTATCAAATGGAACATTATATTTTTCTACATTCGACTTTATTATCCTGCGAGAACTTCTTTTCTCCTCAAATAAAAAACCAGAGCATTTAATGGAATGATCTAGAATCAGATTGGAGATCCTAATATTATCATCCTCTAGAATGATAGTTTCATCAACTTCAGGTAAAGAATGAAAAAACAAAGGATAGTTAAGCTCAGTATTAGACGCTTTTAGTTGTAAATCAACAATCTCCTTTAATTCCTTGTGAGCATAAATATGTAACTCTTTGTTTCTGCCTAGGAGATGCATACTACTTATCAAACCAATCAAACCAAAATAATGATCTCCATGAAGATGACTAATAAAAATATGATTAATTCTTTGAAAGCTTAATTGATATTTCCGTAATTGGACCTGGGTTCCTTCTCCGCAGTCGATCAAAAAAAACCGCTCATTTACATTCATTAATTGAGCAGTTGGATTTCTATTAATCGTAGGAATAGCAGAACTACATCCTAAAATGGTTAACTTAAATGGCATTAATGAACTACAACTACCCTTTTAGTGAAGATTTTACTCCCATTATTTATTGAGTATAAATAAATACCTTCAGGATATGAGGAAAAATCTAAACTCATAGTATTAATCCCCCTAAGAGATAAAAAAGAACGAGATTCTATCTCCTTTCCTAATAAATTATAAATCTTAAATATGGTAGCGCCCTGATTACCTGAAACAAACTGGATTCTTGCTTGATTGACCACAGGATTTGGATAAATCCCTTTAAGCTCAAATGTAGCATCATCAAACTGATTAATTGTCGAAGTCGCAGCTGATATCTCTATATAATAGTAATCAATAACATCATCCTGGGTAAAGGTGCCTAGAAAAGGGACATTACTTGCATAAGATGTTGTTTCAAAAACAATAGGATAAACTCCTATATCAGCAGCAGAAGGATCTACTAATGAGTAAAGCTCTGCACACTTTATAGTTCCACCAGGGAAGCCACAACTAGGGGGGTTACAAGAGTATGAAAAATTTGGAGGCAATCCTGAGACAGAGGTTAAACTAATACTATCAATAGTTACTTGCAGTGCTTGTCCTAAAATATCAACAACAGTATCAGTAGGTGTAATTACTGTAATATCCTCAGAGTAAGATTGATCAACATATGCTGGCGCAAGGCCAGTAGCGGTGTCAGGATAAATACCAGGGGCTGTATATTGAGGGTCAGGTGTACATTGAGCATTTGCGAAAAAAGCTGAAAGCATAAAAGTTGAAACAAGTAATATTTTTCCCATATTTATTAATTTTAGTCTATAATTCTAATTGTCTTTCGATTTCCTCCATTTCAATATAATCGTAAGCCTCTTGTAAAGTTGGAACAATTGTTAAGGTATTATCGAAAGAAAACTCACAAACTACCACAAAGGATCGATTAACAGCGGAAATACTGTTGCCAAATGTAATAAATTTATTTGTAACACTCTTTGCCACATCTATACTCACACCGCTCAAATCAGCAATAAAATGTTTTATCTCAGAGGTGGAATCTAGATCTGAGAAATTATTATACTCACCAAGCTTAAATACTAATATTGATTTCTGAAGATCCATTTCTTAATTTCCCTGGATTTTACCTGCTAACAAAAATAGCACTGCCATTCTAACAGCTACACCATTCTCAACTTGATCAAGAATAATTGCATGCTTTGAATCTGCTACATCCGAACTTAATTCGACTCCTCTATTTATCGGACCAGGATGCATAATAGTTATTTCTTTATTTAAACTATCAAGTATTTTTTTATCAATCCCATAAAGCATAGAATATTCTCTTAACGATGGGAAATAGTTTACATCCTGCCTCTCTAACTGTATTCTTAAAACGTTCGCAATATCACACCATTCCAAAGCCTTCTTTAGATTAGAGAAGTGTGTTACCCCTAACGAGTCTAGATGTTTAGGCATTAACGAAGATGGTCCACAAACTTTAACTTTTGCTCCAAGCTTTTGCAAACAATATATATTAGAGAGTGCAACTCTTGAATGCAAAATATCTCCAATAATCACAATCCTCTTATCTCTAACTTCACCATGCTTTTCTCTAATCGAATAAGTGTCAAGCAGAGCTTGTGTAGGATGTTCATGAGTTCCATCGCCCGCATTCACTATCTTAGCATCCACATTCCTAGATAAGAAAACTGATGCGCCAGGATTAGGATGACGCAACACAATCATATCTACTTTCATAGCTAATATATTATTCACAGTATCAAGCAGTGTCTCTCCTTTCTTAACTGAAGAAGATCCTGAAGCAAAGTTTATCACATCTGCTGAAAGTCTTTTTTCAGCTAATTCAAAAGACAACTTAGTGCGTGTTGAATCCTCAAAAAACAAATTTGCAATTGTAATATCTCTTAAAGAAGGAACCTTCTTTATAGGTTGATTAATAATCTTCTTGAAATTATCTGCAGTCTTGAAAATCAACTCAACATCTGACTTCTTAAGATATTTTATTCCTAATAGATGGTCAACTGATAAATTACTCATTGTTTTGATTTGCTAATTAACACTCTATCAACGCCAGTATTTTCTTTCCATTCAACAATTATTTTCTCAGATTCCATCGCATCAATCACTTTCCCAACATAATTAGGTTGTATTGGTAGATCTCTACTAAATCTTCTATCAATCAAAGTTAATAGTTCAACAGATCTTGGTCTTCCGAAGGTCATAAGAGCATCAATTGCTGATCTTATTGATCTTCCTGTAAATAAAACATCATCAATTAACACTACATTCTTTCCCTCAAGTGAAATATTTATATCCATTACCTCGGGAACAATCGGCTCATCTCTTCTCATTAAATCATCTCGATAAAATGATATATCTACATTCCCTGATGCGATATTGCTATTACAGACTATGAGCTCCAACTTTTCTAGAATCCTACTATTTAAGTAAGCGCCCCTTGGTTGCACCCCAATCAAAACAGTATTATCAAAAGTATTATGAGCTTCTATTAACTGATTACATAATCTTTCAATTGTGATAACAATTGATTCTTTATTTAATATTTCTCTTTCCTCTAACATTACTCAACAAACATAGCAAAAAAA
>PCBP01000006.1 GCA_002730985.1 Flavobacteriales bacterium
AAATTCATATATTGAAGTTCAGGGGCAAGTTACTTCAGTTTTAGCAGGTGCTTTTGCTGCTATATTACTTACAGGAACTAATAATAATCTTCTTGATATAGGGGGCTTTATTTTTGTTTTGCCAATTAATATTGAGGCATGGGATATATATGAAATTTTCCTGTTGGATGCAGTTACTTATGTTGCGGTGATATTTATATTTATGTTGATGAGATATACCCCGATAGCAAAGGAAAAAATACATACAGAAGGCCTTTTTGATAGATTGCAAGGGGGGTTTCGGTACTTAAGAGATCATCCAATTATTCTTGTATTTGGATTAGCATCTTATATGCTTTTTGCATTTACATTGGTTGAAATCCATGTGGTTTTGCCTTTATATGTGAAGAATTTTCTTGGAATGGGAGGAAATATTTTTGCTTCTGCTGAGATTTATTATTCCTTTGGAGCTATATTTTCCGGGCTATTAATTTTAAGATTATTTAAGCAATTGAATACTGTAATAGGGGTAATAGTCCTAATGCTAGTTGTTGCATGTGCGTTTTATCTTATGTTTATATATAAGATTTTATGGATCTTTTTTTTAGGTAATTTTTTATTAGGAATTACTAATGCAGGCGTTCGGATATTAAGGACTACCTATATTTTTAATCATGTTCCTAACAATTTAATTGGAAGAACAGGCTCAGTTTTCAACACATTAAATATTGTTGTGAGGATGCTATTAATAGGACTTTTTACCTTCTCATTTTTTCAGATAGGAGATAATATTAGATTTGGCTATTTAGTGGGGGTTTTAATGATGATATTAGCTGTTTTGTCATTAATAATATGGTATAAAAGGATAGTGACTGCTGAGAAAAAATAGCCTATTTTACTACTGAATATTCTAGAAGGTGAAGTCTTTCATCTCCGGTAATAAGTATTTGTCTGTTAAATTTTCTACTCCATTCTTTACTTATAGATGATGAAAACCAACCCTCTTTTTTATTAATGTAAGAAGCTACAAATGGATGTGTGGAGATGTGAATCATCCCTTTATTAATTTCACTTAGGTTATGGATTTTTGTTTCTATTTGATCAACTAATAGTAGGCTAGAATCAATCTTGCCATTTCCAGAGCACATCGGGCAATTTTCCTGAGTATCAATATTCATTTCAGGCCTAACTCTTTGTCTGGTAATCTGTATTAAACCAAATTTTGTAGGAGGAAGCACATTGTGTTTTGCTTTGTCTGTGCTCATTGCTTCTTTCAGTTTTTCTGTTAGGATTTTCCTGTTCTGCTCTTTCTTCATGTCAATAAAGTCAACAACAATTATACCTCCCATATCTCTAAGACGCAACTGTCTTGCAACTTCTGCAGCAGCTTCAAGATTTACAGCAAGAGCATTCTCTTCTTGGTCTTTTTTAGCATCTACTTTTTTACCACTATTTACGTCGATAACATGTAAAGCTTCAGTATGCTCAATAACAAGATAGGTCCCTTTTTTCATATTTACATTTTTACCAAAGGCTCCTTTTATTTGTTTGGTAACATTAAATTCTTGAAAGATCTGAGTGTCTTTCTTGTGCAATTTTACAATCTTTTCTTTATCAGGAGCTATTCTAGAAATATATTCTTTTAGTTCTATCTGTAATTCAGTATTATTAACATAGATGCTGTTAAATTCTGCATTTAATAAATCTCTAAGTATTACCGATGCTTTGTTTAGCTCTCCATAGATTCTGGTATTTGGCTTGGCATCCTTTAGTTTCTTGCTAATCCCTTGCCACTTTTTATATAGATTCTTTAGATCTTTATCTAGATCAGCCACCTTTTTTCCAAGAGCGACTGTTCTAATAATCACTCCAAATCCATGAGGCTTTATACTTCTAATAAGTTGTTTTAATCTTTTCTGCTCTTTTTGATCTTCAATCTTCTGAGAGATGGACACTTTGTCAGAGAAAGGGATCAATATCATATATCTCCCTGCAATAGAAATTTCGGTTGTTAATCTGGGCCCTTTAGTAGAAATGGGCTCTTTCGAGATTTGAGTTAGAATCACCTCTCCTCCCTTTAAAGCATCATTAATTACTCCATCTTTATTTAAATTGGGTTCTTTTCTAAAGTTTTTTAATGATGCAGTATTGAGTTTTTTATTAATTGCCTGTTTAGTAAATTTCTTATAAGAATTAAATTGTGGGCCTAAGTCTAGATAATGTAAAAACCCGTCTTTTTCATATCCTACATTTACAAATGAGGCATTTAATCCAGGATTTATCTTTCTTACCTTTCCTAGATAAATATCACCTACTGAAAAATTATTATCGTGCTTTTCTTTATGAAGTTCTATAAGAAGTCCATCACGTAAAAGCGCAATCACAACTTCAGAAGGCCTTGAGTCGATTATCAAATCGTATTTCATGGCTTTGTTAGATTTTAGATCCAAACTAAATTTTATTTAGTCTTATGTCTATTTTTTCTTGAACGCTTCTTACGTTTGTGAGTTGCAATTTTTAATCTTTTCTTTTTTTTAGCTCCTGACATGCTTTATAATTTATAACTTTTTGTAACAAAAGTTTATTTTAAATTCTTTTTTATTTCTTCAACAAAAACTTTTGCAGGCTTGAAGGCAGGGATGTGGTGTGCTGGAATAATGATAGTTGTATTCTTCTTTATGTTCCTGCCTGTTTTTTCAGCTCTCTTTTTTGGCTTAAAAGTTCCAAACCCTCTTAGAAATACCGATTCATTTACTGATATAGAGTATTTAATTTCTTGCATCATCGATTCCACTACAGCTAGAGTTGTTAATTTTTCAACTCCTGTTTTCTCTGCTATTTTGCTAACAAGTTCTGCTTTTGTCATTTTTTAAAGTTATTATTTAAGTTTCTTAATTAATTTTGAGCCGCAAATATATTAAAATAATTTGCCTTATCGCAAAGAGTGCTTTTTTTGTAAAATGTTATTTTTCAGTTATTTATGAATTTTAGTGAGATATTATTACAATGGTATCCTTTTAATAAGAGGGAATTACCTTGGAGGAATACAAATAACCCTTATTTCATTTGGCTTTCTGAGATTATTTTGCAACAAACAAGAGTTGAACAAGGACTCCCTTATTATTTAAAATTTATTCAGTCATTTCCTAAAGTTGCAGATTTAGCAAATGCTAAAGAAGATAAGGTGCTGAAATTATGGCAAGGATTAGGTTATTATTCCAGAGCTAGAAATTTGCATTATAGCGCAAAGTATATTTTGGAATATTATGACGGAATTTTTCCTAAAACATATAGTGATATTTTAAGCCTAAAGGGAGTAGGAACATATACTGCTGCTGCAATAGCTTCATTTTCTTATGGATTGCCATATGCTGTTGTTGATGGTAATGTTATTAGAGTTTTAAGTAGAGTCTTTGGTATTAAAACTCCTTCTGACACTAGTTTAGGCAGGAAAGAGTATCAGCATGTAGCCCAGGATTTGCTTAATAAGAAAAATGCTGCCGATAATAACCAGGCTATTATGGAATTTGGAGCTCTTCAATGCACTCCTAAATTGCCAAAATGTACTTCTTGCCCTTTTATCTCTAATTGTTTTGCTTATCAAACAAGAAGTATTGGAGCATTACCAGTAAAGTGTAAGAAAATTAGGATCAGGAAGAGATTTCTAAATTATTTATTAATACAAAATGGAAAAGCTATAATTCTAGGAAAAAGAAATGAAGGAATCTGGAAAGGATTATATGAATTCCCTTTTATAGAATATGCAAATAAAAAATCTGAAAAAGCTATTATATCTTCTGCTGAGTGGATTGAATTTTTCAAGAACACACATTATAAAATAGAGTCAGTCTCAGATGAGTTTATTCATAAGTTATCGCATCAGCATATTTATGCAAAATTTTGGACAGTAAACATTCAAGATTTTGAGTTAAAGAATCATTCTTTTATAAAAAATTACAGAATTAAGGATTATCCAGTTTCAAGGCTCACTGATAAATTTTTGAAAGAATATAATATCACATAGAAAATGTATATATTTGTTGCAAGTATAATTCAAATTTTTTTTAGATATGGCAGGAGTAAATAAAGTTATTTTGGTTGGAAACTTAGGTAAAGATCCCGAGGTAAGGTATTTAGATAATGGTGTTGCTGTTGCTAATTTCTCATTAGCAACAACAGAGAATTATAAGAATAAAGAAGGTGAGCGTGTAAGTCAAACAGAATGGCACAATATTGTGTTGTGGAGAGGATTGGCTGAAGTGGCTGAAAAGTATCTTAAGAAAGGAGCGAGTATATATGTTGAAGGAAAGATCAAGACTAGGAAGTGGGAAGATAAAGAGGGAGTAACTAGATATACTACTGAAATTTTAGGTGACAATATGACTATGCTAGGAGGGAAGCCATCATCGCAAAATACTGACAAAATAGACTCCCAATTAGAAGACCCTAAAGATGACTTGCCATTTTAATTTAAATTCAGAGTAATTGGAAGAACCCTCCTTTAATTTTTTATTGTCAATTTTTAGTGGTATAGAATTTCATCTGCTTAATACAGATGTTTTATGGAGTTTTTTAGTCATTTTATTATTGTTAGTATTTTCAGCATTTATTTCAGCATCTGAGGTGGCTTATTTTTCTTTAACTTCAACTGATTTGGAAGAAATGGATGACAACAATGTACGTCTACTTCTTCAAGAACCAAATCAACTTTTAGCTACCATTTTGATTGTCAACAATTTTATTAATGTAGGAATTGTTGTTATATCTGCTTATTTCACTTCTATATCAGTTTCTTTTACTAAAGACTCTAGTTTAGAGTTTATCTTCCAAGTTATAATTATTACTACTTTATTATTGCTTTTTGGCGAGATAATGCCAAAGGTGTATGCGAATAATAAGGCGGCGGCATTTTCATTGAGAATGAGTAAGGTCTTGATTTTCTTTAAAAAAGCAGTATATCCATTAAGTTATTTATTAGTTAATTCTATAAATCTTATAGATAAGAAGTTGGCAGCAAAACAAATAGAGATATCTGCTGAAGAGATGTCAAAGGCACTTGATATAACAGAACATGAGAGTGAAGAGGAAGAAAGAAGAATACTAAGATCAATTGTTGAGTTTGGAAATACGGATGTAAAGGAAATTATGCAATCAAGAGTTGCTATCTCAGCAATTGATAAAAAGACTAGTTTCACTGAGGTGCTACAAATTATTATAAGATCTGGATATTCAAGGATGCCTGTCTTTGAAGACCAAATTGACAAGGTACTTGGCATTTTATACATTAAAGATTTGATTCCTCATTTAGATAAAGCTGCTGATTTTAATTGGGTAGAGTTGTGTCGAGCGCCCTATTTTATTCCTGAAACTAAAATGATTAATGATTTATTAAAGAATTTCCAAGCTAGAAAGAGTCATTTAGCAATTGTAGTTGATGAATATGGAGGAACTTCTGGGCTTGTTACTTTAGAGGATGTCCTTGAAGAAATTGTAGGAGAAATTAATGATGAGTTTGATGTGGATGATAATGTGTATTCAAAATTAGATGAACATAATTATATTTTTGATGGAAAAATATCGTTAAATGATTTTCTGAAAATTACAAAAGAGAAAGCTGATCTTTTTGATAAAATCAAGGGGGAATCTGATACTTTAGCAGGCTTGATCTTAGAGATAGAGGGGATTATTCCGAAGATTGGAACGGTTTGCAAGATTCCTCCATTTACTATAGTTGTTGAATCTGCTGATCTTAGGAGAATTAAACGCTTAAAGGTGAATATTAATGAGAATTAGCACTTTATTTTTTCTAACTTTATTTTTAGTTTCATGTTCAGACAATTATACTCCAAAGCCTAGGGGGTTTATTAAAGTTGATTTGCCTGCTAAAAAGTACAATAAGATTGATATTGATTGTGATTTTTCTTTTGAGAAACCAATTTATAGCCTTTTGAGAAAGATTAATCAAGATTGCTTTTATAATCTTGAGTTTCCTGCACAAAATGGAGTGCTCCATATTACCTATCACCCTCTTGAACAGAATCTATTAGATCATATTGAGGAATCCAGAAATCTCGCTTATAAGCATGATATGATGGCAGATGCTATTTTAGAATCAGTATATATAAATGATCAATATAAAGTTTATGGTTTGCTTTATGATTATGATGGAGTAACAGCTACTTCAACTCAATTCTATTTAACCGATAGTATAAAACATTTTTTTAGAGGCGCTTTGTATTTTAATACTGAAGTGACAGATTCTCTTTTGCCAATAAATAATTTTCTTAAAGAAGATATTAAGCATATCATTGAAACATTTAGATGGCAGGATCATTAAGGAATTACTTAACATTAGTATTTCTTTCATTAATTTGGGGGAGTTCTTTTATTTTAATGAAGAGAGGTCTTGATGTTTTTGATTTTATTGAGGTTGCTACTTTAAGGATTGTTATAGCTTTTTTTTCATTAACACCTTTCATATTTAATGCAATTAGAGTTGTTAAAAGACAACATTATTTTCCTATAGCTATTTCGGCATTCTTGGGGAATGGAATTCCTGCATTTTTATTTGCAAAAGCTCAAACAGAGTTAGATAGTGCTCTAGTCGGGACATTAAACGCTATAGTTCCTTTCTTTACCCTTATTTTAGGAATATATTTTTTTAGTGCAAGGCCATCAAAAGCAAATATTCTAGGGATTTTTATTGGTTTATTAGGGATTGTAATTCTTTCATCTAGCGCTCTTAATGAAGGGATTGCTATTAATGGATATATTTTCTTAGTTGTTTTGGCAACTATTTTTTATGCAATAAGTATTAATGTGATTAAAAAATATTTACAGGATTTAGATGCTTCTTCAATAGCTGCTTTGGCATTTCTGTTGATTGGGCCAATAGCTACATGCTATCTTTTAAATACCAGTTTCTTATATCAGCTCCAGAATCATCCAGATGGATATAAAGCACTTGGGTATATAGCTTTACTTGCTGTATTAGGAACTTCTATGGCGGCAATAATTTTTAATAGATTACTTAGTCGTTCGTCGGCAATTTTCGTTTCTTCAATCACATATCTAATACCAGTCATAGCAATTTTTTGGGGTGTTTTTGATGGAGAGATCATTACATCCTATCATATTTCAGGTTGTATAATAATTCTAAGTGGGGTATATTTAGTGAATAAAAAAAANCCCAACTCAATAGNTGATCCTTTTATGAATGATNATATTATTTACTACTCAATGATTATTCGTTTTTCGACACTTCCATCAGTATAGATATAAAATAAATGGGTATTTGAATTTGGTCTAGTTGTCTCCCTGCCTAAAACATCAACAATTCTTATAAGTTCTTTTTTAGTTGTGTTCTCTGAAATACTTGTTATTCCGCTACATAAGCTATGATTTAGCATATTTGACCTATACTGATTTATTGCAGATATCATTCTTGTTTTTTGTCCATTAGTGAATAGATTCATACAAGCATCATTAGTGTAGTCCATATAATTCATAAACATATCACCATTAGGAGTTCCGCAAGCATTTGCATTGTGTGGAAATGCTGGACAATTATAGTTCCATTCTTCTTGGTTTGGAGTATCTGTGACATTGTCATCACCGTTACAGCCAGTATTTGGCCCCCAATCAGGCCCCCAAACATGCTCTAGGTTTAGCCAGTGACCTATTTCATGTGTAGCAGTTCTTCCCTTATTATATGGAGGCTGTACTGTGCCAGTTGTTCCAAAATAATTATGTCCAATTACAAGTCCATCGCCATCTCCAATCCAACTACTAGGAGGGGTTGCGTAACCTAGAAGGCCACTACCTAAATCACAAACCCAGATATTTAGATAGTCTTCATTTGGCCAGTCATCTGCACCTCCTAAAGAGGAAGTATGTATATCATTATCCATTCCAAACTGACCATGAGAAGTTTGTATTCTTTCGATTCCTGTTGTAGGCTGTCCGTTTGGATCAGTATTGGCAAGGCAAAACTCAATTTCACAATCAGCAGCTACTGATTGCCATACGCTAGGGGTGTTTATTATATCAATATTTGTTCTTCTGTAATCTTTATTCAGTACATCTATTTGAGATTGTATTTGAGTATCAGAAATATTCTGAGTGTTTGTTTTCCAAACAACATGCACTACAATTGGAATAGTGATAATAGTTTTCGCACTATAGTTAGGATTTCTAGTAATCCATTTTTTAGTTTGGTTATTTACGTTTCCTCTTGCAATTCTGTATTCAGGATATATTTCTGCTCGGTATTTAGTGACAGCTTCAGTGCCACATCTTTCTTGAGCGCCAAGAGAAAGATTAGACAGTAATAATATTAAAATTAATAGTTTCTTTGTCATTATATAAGATTAGTTTGCAACTGCAAATTTAGTTTATTTAACGAAAGAATAGGGGGTAATGTTTTATAGAATCTTTCTAGTTTAAAAAAAGAGATTAATTTTTTGCTTATCTTATTAGATTGTTTAATTTTGCAGACCATTTTTAAAAATAAAAATAATGTACGCAATAGTTGATATAGCAGGGAAACAATTTAAAATTGAGAAAGATCAACAGATATTTGTACACAGATTAGAAGCAAAAGAGGGGTCAGAGGTTGATTTTGATCAAGTTCTTTTAGTAGATAATTCTGGTAAAGTAAATGTTGGCGCCCCAGTTATAAAAGGAGCTAAGGTAACTGCAAAAGTACTTGAGCATCTGAAAGGAGATAAAGTAATCGTCTTCAAAAAGAAAAGAAGAAAAGGATATAGGGTTAAGAATGGTCATCGACAGTACTTAACCAAGTTAGAAATTCTGAAAATTGATGAGAAGGCTTCTGTTGCAAAAAAAACTGCAGTAAAAAAGGAAGCTAAATTAGCTGATAAAAAAGCGCCAGTAAAGAAAACGGCTGTTAAAAAGCCAGTTGCTAAAAAGGCGCCAGCAAAGAAAACGGCTGTTAAAAAGCCAGTTGCTAAAAAGGCGTCAGCAAAGAAAACTGCTGTTAAAAGCTGAATAAATAATTAAGAATCTTTAAAAACTTAATAAAATGGCACATAAGAAAGGAGCGGGGAGTTCAAAAAATGGAAGAGAATCAAAAAGCAAACGACTAGGGGTTAAGATCTTTGGAGGACAAGAGATTATTGCAGGCAATATTATTGTAAGACAAAGAGGTACTGTACATAATCCTGGTGAAAATGTTGGCATTGGAAAAGACCATACTTTATTTGCGCTAGCTGATGGTATTGTAAAGTTTACTAAAAAGAGAAATAACAAATCCTATGTGTCAGTAGAAAATTAAGGATTGCTGTAATTTATAATTTAAAAAACTCTTGAGCAATCAAGAGTTTTTTTATTTACATTTGTTTTTTATTGTAGAAAGACAAGAGAATGTTACATATAAATAAGATAAGGGAGAATAAAGAAGCCTATATTGCTTTGTTAAAAGTCAAAAACATGGATGCTAGTATTCTATTTGATTCAGTAATCGCTTTAGATGATAAAAGAAAATCAACTCAGCAGAAGTTAGATGAAATTTTAGCAAAAGGAAATAAATTGGCAAGCCAAATTGGCGATTTCTATAAAGAGGGGAAGGCGCAAGAAGCAAATATTTTAAAGGAAGAGTCGTCATCTGTTAAAGACAAATCAAAAGTATTGCAGAAGAAACAATCAGAATTAGAAAAAAAAATTCAAGATATTTTAGTACAGATTCCAAATGTCCCACACTCTTCAGTTCCTTCTGGGAAGTCAGATGCTGATAATATAACAATTAAAGAATCAGGAAAAATCCCAACGCTAATGTCTGGAGCTAAGCCACATTGGGAATTAACTTCTAAGTATAGATTAATTGACTTTGAACTCGGAACTAAAATTACTGGTGCAGGGTTTCCTGTTTATACTGATAGAGGAGCAAGATTACAGAGAGCATTAATTACGTATTTTTTAGATAAAAATATTGCAGCAGGTTATACTGAATTTCTCCCACCTCATTTGGTAAGTGAAGCATCAGGATTTGGCACAGGTAATTTGCCAGATAAAGATGGGCAGATGTATCATGCTAAAGACGATAATTTATTTCTGATACCGACTGCTGAGGTTCCGGTAACTAATTTTTTTAGAGATGTAATTGTAAAAGATTTTCCAATTAAGTGTACGGCTTACACTCCTTGTTTTAGGCGTGAAGCAGGTTCATACGGTAAAGATGTAAGAGGATTAAACAGACTGCATCAATTTGACAAAGTGGAGATTGTTCAGATTCAGCATCCTGATAAATCATATAAAACCTTGGATTCTATGGTCCGTCATGTTTCTAGTATCTTAGATGAGTTAGAATTGCCATATAGAATATTGCAATTGTGTGGAGGTGATTTAAGTTTCACTTCGGCACTTACATTTGATTTTGAAGTGTATTCCGCTGGACAGCAAAAGTGGCTAGAAGTAAGTTCAGTTTCTAATTTTGAGAGTTTTCAAGCAAATAGATTAAAGTTAAGATATAAGGATAAAGATGGCAAGACTAGCTTATGTCATACCTTAAATGGGAGTGCATTGGCTTTGCCAAGAATTTACGCAGCTTTGATTGAAAATAATCAAACTCCAAATGGGATTAAGCTTCCCAAGGCACTACATTCTTATGTGGGATTTGATATTATAAAATAAATGCGCTTAATATTAGTGTCTTTAATGATTTCTACCTTTGCTTTTTCACAGCAGAGTAATCAGCAAATAGCATATCAGTATTATATTAATGGCGAATTTGAAAAAGCAATTTCCTTATATGAGGAGTTGATGAATGTGCGTTTCTCAGTAGCTTATTATGTTCCTTATTACACTTCTCTTTTAAAATTAGAGGATTATAAGGATGCGGAATATCTAGCCAGGAAATTAGTTAAAAGATATCCTAAAGATTTGCAGTATCAGTTGGGCGTTATAATTGCCCAGCATAAATCTGGCAAGACTAAGAAAGCAGATATTGCATATAAGAGACTTCTTAAAGATTTTGATGGAGGGCATTCACAAACAATAAACTTAGCCAACATTCTCATTAGAAATGATCTATTTCAAAAGGCTCTTGATATATATATATTATCGGAACAACTAAATCCTAGAAATAGTTTTGGTATGCAGAAAGCCCAACTTTTTGCAAAGATTGAGGAGGTTGAATTGATGCTTAAGGAGTATCTTAATGAGATGGAAAGAGACCCTGCAAAAAAGCAAATTGTTACATCGCAGATTCAAAGATTTTTGGATAATGATGGGATTAAAAGCGATAAGAATTATAAGTTAGTAAAGAGATTACTATTATTAAAAGTAAGAGCTGAACAAGAAAGAACAGATTTTAGTGAAATGTTAATTTGGCTTTTTATGCAAAACCATCAGTTTAGGATGGCATTGCTTCAAGCAAAAGCTTTAGATAAACGTATACAATCAGATGGACAAGGAGTTTATGATTTAGCAGAGGTATTTTTAGATAAGGGATATTTTGAGTTAGCTGCTCAGGCTTATGACTACATTATTGCAAAAGGAAAGCAAAATCGACTTTTTATTGATGCTAATGTAAACAAGTTATATGCTTTAACTAAAAGTATGTCTATTAAGAATGAAGATATAAATATCTTAGATAATGAGTATAAAAAAATAGTGAATGATTTAGGGAAAAATAGAAATACTGTACTACTACTTTCTAATTATGCTCATTTCAAAGCTTTTTATGTACATGATTTAATATCAGCTGATAGCTTACTACAGGATGCTATGACAATTTCGGGTATTGATAATTATGACCTAGCAGAATGTAAGATGGAGTATGCAGATGTGTTATTGCTACAAGGAAATATTTGGGAATCCATGTTATATTGTTCACAGGTAGAAAAGGATTTTAAAGAACATCCTATAGGTCATGAAGCTAAGTTAAGAATCGCAAAGATATCTTATTATCAGGGAGATTTTCAGTGGGCGCAAGCACAATTAGAAACTTTAAAAGCGTCTACATCTAAGCTGATTGCTAATAATGCCATGCAGTTATCATTATTAATAACCGACAATTATAATTTAGACACTACTGAAATTGCAATGCGTGCTTTTGCTCATGCAGATTTACTTAATTATCAGCAAAAATATGATGAGGCAATATTAAAATATGACTCCGTGCTAGTTGCATTTTCTGGCCATTCATTATCAGATGAAATTTATATGAGAAAATCAGATATTTATTTCAATAAAGGAAGAATTAAAGACGCCCTAGCTAATTATGAGAAGATAGAAGCAGATTGGAGTTATGATATTTTAGCTGATGATGCTCTTTATAAAAGAGCTAAAATATATGATACTGTCTTAAATGATTCTATATTAGCCATGAAATTATATGAACAAATTTTATTAGAGCATAATAGTAGTATTTATGTTGCAGAATCTCGGAAACGATTTAGAGCTTTAAGAGGAGATAACTTAGAAGAAGAATAATGATAATTTATAATGTAACTATAAGTGTTGAAGAAAGTATTACCAGTGATTGGTTAGCTTGGATGCAGCATGAGCATATTCCTGAAGTCATGGGCTGTGGTATCTTTACCAAAGCACAAATAAATAGAGTTGTGACGAATAGCGATAGTGATAATACTTTTGCTATTGCTTATACTTGTCTAACGATGGAAGAATTACATCAGTATCAGCTTAAATTTTCAGTTGGATTACAGAAAAAACATATAGCTCGTTATGGTGACAAAGTAGTTGCTTTCCGTACTATTATGGAGATGATAGAAGAATTTTAGAAAACATATTTTTTATTTTGAAGAAAATTATTAAGCAATACTTGCAATTAGAAGAGCATGTCCTTTTAATGATAAAGGCAGAGTTTTTTATTCAATTAATTGGGGCTGCTTTTTTCTTGATCTTAAATATTTATTTGGCAAAGAAAGGTTTCTCTGATCCTGAGATAGCTAACTTTATTTCCTATCGTTTTTTGGCGGTTATGTTATTAGCCTTTCCTTTAGGAATTTACATAAAGGGGAAACCTCTTAAGCCTTTTTTTATGGCAGGTACACTAGGGGTCCCGCTAGTTGCGATTACTCTTATTTTAGCGATAGAATATATGCGAAATGATTATCTGCCAATATTATTTGTTTTATGGGGATTTGTTTTTACATTATTTCAGGTTAGTTCTTTGCCTTACGTGATGCGAAACACAGTCCCTGAGAATCAATCACATGCTATTTCATTAAATTATGCAACTCATAGTTTTGGCACTATACTTAGTGGTATATTTATTTTTTTATCAGGTCAATTTATTCCAGCAATTGATGAAGGAAAGATATTGTTATTAATATCATCTTTTGGTTTTATAGGAGTATATTTTTTATTAAAAATGGATATAGATGTCGTTGTTCCTATTGAAGAGGGATTACAATGGAAATCCTATGATTGGGCTGTCTTGATAAAAGCTATTACCCCCACTCTGATTATTGCAGTTGGCGCCGGCTTAACTATTCCATTTATTAATTTATTTTTCTTTCATAATTTTCAAATAGATTCTTCTGGTTTTGCAGTTATAGGAGGGGTTGCAAGTTTTTTAGTTGCTGTTTTAGCATTGTTGGTGCCTAACTTAAAGAGTAGATTAGGTTTTAAAAAAGGAATAACTTACACTCAGTTGATTTCTGTTATCGCTTTGGTTGCATTAGCTACAACTGAGTTTTTTAATGATCACTGGTGGGCACTACCATTAGCAGTTGTATGTTTTTGGATTAGAACCCCTTTAATGAATATGGCTGCTCCTATGACTTCTGAACTCACTATGAATTATGTAGGGTCAAAGAATCAAGAGATGTTAAGTGCAATTATGGCAGCTATATGGAGTGGTAGCTGGTTTTTTAGTTCACAAATATTTAGATTCTTAAAATCAGAAGGATTGCCTTATGCGTATATTTTCTATATAACGGCTGCTTTATATGCCTTGGGGGTGCTTATGTATTATCTTTTGATAAGAGATTATGAAAGACAAAACAGTAAATAATAATGTTAAAATTATATAATCATTCCAGCGGCAGTTGTTTCATTTGTCGCTTCATCAACTAAAATAATACTGCCAGTGTTTCTATTCCTTGTGTAACTGTCAAAGAATAAGGGTTTGGTAGTACGGATACTTATTCTACCAATATCATTTAGTCCAATTTCTTTATCTTCCATTCTGTGAAGAGTATTGATATCGATCTTGTATTTTACTTCTTTAATGATGCATCTTGCACTTTTAGAAGTGTGCCTTATAGTATATTTTGCATTTGGAATTATTTTCTTTTCATTCATCCAGCAAATCATCACCTCAATATCTTGCCCTATAGTTGGCTTGTTATTTTCTCTAACTATCATGTCGCCTCTACTAATATCAATATCATCAGTTAATCTCATGCAAACCGACATAGGAGAAAATGCTTCTTTTGCTTCTCCATCAAAAGTATCAATTGATTTAATTTTAGATTTAAATCCTGAAGGAAGGATAGTAACTTCATCACCAGGTTTAAATACCCCTCCTTCAATTCTTCCTGCATATCCTCTATAGTCAGGGTATTTGGATGATTGAGGACGGATTACAAACTGGACAGGAAATCTGCAATCAACATGGTTGTGATCTGAACCAATATGAATATTTTCCAAAAGATGCATAAGTGTAGATCCTTCATACCAATTCATGTTTTCAGATCTATTTACAACATTATCTCCATTAAGTGCTGAAATAGGAATAAAGTGGACATCTTTAATTTCTAATTTTGAAGCAAAAGCCTCAAAATCAGATTTAATTTTATCAAATGCTTCTTTACTGTAATCAGTTAGATCCATTTTGTTTATACAAACAGCAATATGTGGTATTTGTAAAAGGGAAGCAATAAATGCATGTCTTTTTGTTTGTTCAATCACCCCATGTCTTGCGTCGATTAATAATAACGCAAGATTGGCTGTAGAAGCACCAGTAACCATATTTCTTGTATACTGAATATGCCCTGGTGTATCTGCAATAATAAATTTTCTTTTAGGAGTTGCAAAGTATCTATAAGCTACATCAATGGTAATTCCCTGCTCTCTTTCTGATCTTAATCCATCTGTTAGGAGCGCTAAATTTATCCCTTCTTCCCCTTTCTGCTTAGAGGTTTCTTCAAGTAGCTCCATTTGATCTTCAAAGATTGCTTTACTATCATAAAGTAATCTTCCAATCAATGTGCTTTTTCCGTCATCTACACTTCCTGCAGTGGTGAAGCGTAGTAACTCCATATTTAAATATCCTTTGTTATCGTTGTTCATATCTTTCTTTAAAAGTAGCCTTCTTTTTTTCTGTCTTCCATAGCAGCCTCTGACCTTTTATCATCTATTCTGCCACCTCTTTCAGTGATTCTTGTTGCTGCAACTTCCTCAATAATTTCTTCTACGTTTATCGCTTTAGATTCCGTTACTCCGGTACATGTCATATCACCAATTGTACGGCACCTGATAGTCATCTCTTCCCATTTTTCGTCATCTTTCAGGTTAATGTAGTCGCACTTCCCAAGTAGTACACCATTTCTGTTAACTACCTCTCGTTTATGAGAGAAATATAAAGAAGGCAATTTAATTTTTTCGTATAAGATGTATTGCCATACATCCATTTCTGTCCAGTTTGAAATTGGAAATACTCTAAAATGCTCTCCTATTTTCTTTTTCCCATTAAATAGGTTCCAAAGTTCTGGTCTCTGATTTTTTGGATCCCATTGTCCAAACTCGTCTCTATGTGAAAAGAACCTTTCTTTAGCTCTTGCTTTTTCTTCGTCTCTTCTAGCTCCGCCCATAGCGCAGTCGTATTTACCTTCTTCTAAACCTTCTAGTAGCGTTACAGTTTGCAGTCCATTTCTTGATGGGTTTTTTCCTGTTTCCTCGAAAGCTGTTCCACTGTTAATAGAGTCTTGAACATATTTTATAATTAGACTTTCACCAGTTTCTTGGATTAATTTATCTCTAAACTTAATAGTTTCAGGGAAGTTGTGGCCGGTATCCACATGCATTAAAGGGAAGGGGATTTTACCAGGATGAAATGCCTTTCTGGCAAGATGAAACATAATAATCGAATCTTTACCACCAGAAAATAACATTATAGGTTTCTCAAATTGTGCAGCTACCTCTCGTAATATAAAGATAGCTTCTGATTCAAGTTCTTTTAAGTGTGTTAGATTATAATAATGCATGTTTAGTTAGTTTTTATTTTTGGCATAATATAATTTAATACTTTCTTTACTGATTCTTCAATTGACAGTTCGGATGTGTTAATTATTAATGCCGGATTTACAGGAGCTTCAAATGGGGAGCTAATACCTGTAAGGTCTCTTATTTCTCCTAATCTTGCTTTTCTGTAAAGTCCTTTTACATCTCTTTTTTCACAAGTATCAATAGATGCATTTATATATATCTCAATAAAATCATCTGCGCCAATTATATTTTTCGCCATTTTTCTCATTTCTATTGTTGGGCTGACAAAACAGTTTAGTGTCACTATTCCACAATTCAGGAATAATTTTGATACTTCAGCAATTCTTCTTATGTTCTCTGTTCTGTCTTTAGGGGAGAAAGAAAGGTTGTTATTTATTCCGACTCTGATATTATCTCCATCGAGTAGTTGATTTAAGATCTTTTGAGAGTGTAAATATCTTTCTACTCCCTTGGCTATGGTTGTTTTTCCAGATCCTGAAAGTCCAGTCATCCAAACAGCTTTTGATTTTTGATTAAGTAGACTTTCTTTATCCTTCCTTTGAAGTATATCATCAAAAATGGGGAATATATTTTCCTTTTCTTCTTTCATAAAACAAGCTTACAAATTTAATTAAAATTTATGAATTAGAAATAATGGAATATATCAGATAAAATAGTAGATTTGTGTTTCTAATTCAGAAACAACTTATTTTGAGTTTCCCAGATTTATTAAATATACCAAAAATTGATAAGATAGGAGTAGAAGAACGGATCAATCGTTTTTGTAAAAGAAGTATAAAGAGTGCTGCTAAGAAACAGGGATTGCATTTGATTTTGAGTATGATTGATTTAACTACTTTGGAGGGGAAAGACACTGCAGAAAAAGTAAGAGCTTTATGCTATAAGGCAAGACATTTACATGATTCTTTGCAAGGACTTCCTAGTGTAGCAGCTGTATGTGTTTATCCTAATTTTGTTGGAGTGGCAAAAAAAGAATTAGAAGGAAGTGGTATAAATATTGCTGCTGTATCTACTGCTTTTCCTAGTGGACAGTCTACTCTAGGAGTAAAAATTTCTGACACAAAATTTGCCTTAGAGCAGGGAGCAGATGAGGTTGACATGGTAATTTCAAGAGGAAAATTTTTGGCAGGTGAATATAATTTTGTGTATGATGAGATTGCAGCGGTTAAAGAAGTTTGTGGTAAAACGCACTTAAAAGTCATTTTAGAAACAGGAGAGCTAGATACCTTGGACAATATTAGAAGAGCGAGTGATATTGCAATACATGCTGGTGCTGACTTCATAAAAACCTCTACTGGAAAAATCAGTCCGGCTGCTACTATGCCTGTCACCTTCGTTATGTTAAATGCTATAAAAGATTATTATATAAAGACAGGAATAAAAATAGGCATGAAACCAGCAGGGGGAATATCTACAGCTAAACTTGCGTTACAGTATTTAGTGATGTTAAATGAAACGTTAGGTGATGATTGGATGAATAAAAATTTATTTAGATTTGGAGCTAGTAGCTTAGCTAATGATGTTCTGATGCAACTTGAGAAGCAAGAGTCTGGAATCTATCAATCAGCAGATTATTTTTCCAAGGATTAAGAAATGAACAGACTAAATATAAATAAAAAATGGGATTATTCTGATGCTTTGGAAGCTACAGATCATATTATATTAAAAGAAAAATATGATTTATTTATAAATGGAGAATTTGTGAAACCAAATTCGGAAAAGTATTTTGACACAATAAATCCAGCAACAGATGAGATAATTGCTAGAGTTGCTGGAGCTAACAAAAAAGATGTGGATTTTGCTGTAGATTCTGCTAGGAGGGCTTTTAAAAGTTGGTCAAAAATTAAGGCAAAGGACAGAGGTAAATATATTTTCAGAATTGCTAGAATGATACAAGAAAGAGCTAAAGAATTTGCGGTAATTGAAAGTATGGATGGAGGTAAGCCCATTAGAGAATCTAGAGACATTGACATTCCTTTAGCAGCGAATCATTTTTTTTATTATGCGGGATGGGCGGATAAAATAGAGTATGCTTTCCCAAATAAAACTCCTAAACCATTAGGTGTTGCAGGTCAGATAATACCTTGGAACTTTCCCTTATTGATGGCTGCCTGGAAAATTGCTCCAGCTATTGCTTGTGGAAATACCGTTGTTCTAAAGCCTGCTGAAACTACTTCTCTAACGGCTCTTAAGCTTGCTGAAATTATTCAAGAAAGTGGTCTTCCAAAAGGGGTGGTTAATATTGTAACAGGAGCTGGTCAAACAGGAGCAGAAATTGTAAATCATCCGGATGTAAATAAGATTGCCTTTACTGGCTCAACAGCAGTTGGCAAATTAATTGAAAGAAGTTTAGCTGGTATTGAAAAGAAAACAACCTTAGAATTAGGTGGCAAAGGGGCGAATATAATCTTTGAAGATGCTGCAATTGATCAAGCAGTTGAAGGTATTATAAATGCTATATTTCTTAATCAGGGTCATGTTTGTTGTGCAGGTTCCCGACTTTTTATTCAAGAAAGTATTGTAAACACGGTTATTGAAAAACTGAAAGATAGAATGTCTTCATTAGTTGTTGGGGATCCTTTAGATAAAAACACTGATATTGGAGCGATAAATTCTAAAGAACAATTAGCTACAATAAATAAGTATATACAAATTGGAAAGCAAGAAGGAGGGGAGATTTATCAGTCAAAATGCAATATTCCTAAAAAAGGAAATTGGTGTCCTCCTACCTTGTTTTTAAATGTTTCTCAGTCTCATGCTATAGTTCAAGAAGAAATTTTTGGCCCTGTTTTAACTATTCAAACATTTCGAACAATTAATGAGGTAATTGAGAAAGCTAATAACACTCCTTTCGGTTTGTCAGCAGGTGTATGGACTGAAAAAGGCTCTAAGATTTTTAAATTAACTCAAGCCTTAAATGCTGGAGTAGTTTGGGCAAATACATATAATAAATTTGATCCTGCTTCTCCTTTCGGAGGATTTAAAGAAAGTGGTATAGGAAGAGAAGGGGGGTTACATGGCTTAAAAGCATATCTAAAATTTGAGTAATGACAAGAATAAACGTTCTGAAAACATATAAAATTTTTATTGGGGGAAAATTTCCAAGAACGGAATCAGGAAGATATTTTGATGTTAAAAATAAAAAAGGAAAATTATTAGCAAACATGTGTCTTTCTTCTAGGAAAGATTTTAGAAATGCAGTAGTTGCAGCAAGAAAAGCTCAAAAAAAATGGCAAAGTACTTCTGCGCTAAATAAAGGACAGATTCTTTATAGAATTGCTGAAATATTAGAAGGTAGAAAAGCTCAATTTATTGATGAACTAATGATGACCGGGTCATCAAGAAAACAATCTAAAGTTGAAGTAGAGTTAAGCATAGATCGATTAATATATTATGCTGGTTGGAGTGATAAGTTTCAGCAGATTTTTAGTTCTGTTAACCCTGTTGCTTCTAACCATTTTAATTTTTCAACATTACAGCCAATGGGAGTTATTGCAGTGATTTCACCAAATGATTTTCCGTTACTAGGATTGATTTCTGTAGTTGCGCCACTTATTGTAGGAGGGAATTCGTGTGTTATTTTATCTTCTGAGAAAAATCCTATGGTAAGTATTTCTTTTGCAGAAGTGATAAACACATCAGATGTCCCTCATGGGGTTCTAAATATTTTAACCGGAAAAAGAAAAGAATTGATTACTCATTTTGCTTCTCATAAGGATGTAAATTCTATTATTTATTGTGGAAACAATAATGAGGAAATCAAGAATATTGAGAAAATATCGGCAGAAAATTTAAAAAGAGTAAAAATTTATAAAAGAACAAATTGGGATAGCCAAGATAGTCAATCCCCTTATTTTATTGAGAAATTTCAAGAAATAAAAACTACATGGCATCCTGCTCAGGTTTAGAATAATTAAATGAACTTCAATGAATTATTTAAAATAGCTATAAATGCTTCAATAGAAGGAGGTCATGCTATAATGGAAGTTTATGCCTCTAATTTTGAGGTTGAGCAGAAAGAGGATCAATCACCCCTAACTCTTGCAGATAAAAATTGCAATGAAGTAATTGAAAGAATACTTGCCAAAACAAAGATTCCTATTTTAAGTGAAGAGGGAGCGAAGATTCCTTTTCTAGAACGAAAAGACTGGGAATATTTTTGGTTAGTTGACCCCCTAGACGGCACCAAAGAATTTGTAAAACGTAATGGGGAGTTTACCGTTAATATAGCTATGATTCATAAAGGAAAACCTATACTAGGGGTGATTTATGTACCTGTAAAACAAGAATTGTATTTTGCAATGGAAGGACTTGGTTCTTTTAAGGCTAGCAGGAACTCAGTAATCTGTAATATAGAGAGTTTAGTTGCAGAATCAGATAGATTACCTATTAATTATAACAGAAATAATTATGTAGTAGTTGGTTCTCGTTCTCATATGTCTGCAGAAACACAAGAATTTTTTGAAGATAAAAAGAAAGAATATGGACAGATCGAAGTTATGGCTGTTGGTTCATCTTTGAAAATCTGCATGGTTGCTGAAGGGAGAGCAGATGCTTATCCTAGATATGCACCAACAATGGAATGGGATACAGGAGCTGGGCATGCTATTGCAAAGATGGCAGGTTTTGCAGTTACTCAATATGACATATCCAATGAGATAGTATATAATAAGGAAGATCTGCTGAATCCTTGGTTTTTAGTTAATTAATTTAATGAAAGAAAGACTCCAAAAGGCGCTAGAAGATAAAGATTTGGCAGAACTTACTAAGGGAAGCGGCATTTCTTTCCTTTTGCGTTTTGGGGGACTTGCTATTGGCTATGTTTTAACTCTTGTTATTGCAAACTTATTTGGAGCAAAGGGCTTAGGAGATTATGTTTTAGCCATTACAGTATTAAGTTTCTTTACATTATTAGCAAAGATTGGATTAGACACAACATCACTTCGTTTTATTTCCTCTTTTGCTTCACAAGAAAGATGGACTAGTATTTTTTATTTTAGGAAACAGATTATGCTAATTCTATTTTGCACTTCTATTATTGCATCAGTACTAATGTATTTCTTAGCAAATCCGATAGCAGATTTGATTAATACTAATGCTAGATATATTGAGTTAAATGCTTTTTTTGTATTGCCAATGGCATTTTTCATCTTGCATTATGAAAGTTTAAGGGGGCTAAAAAGAATTGCTGAATTCTCCTTCTTTTATAGAATGTCAAAAGCGTTGTTTTCTATCATTGCAATTGTTGTAATATATCAATTTAATAAAGGATCTGAGGTTCCAGTTTATGCATATTTAGTAAGCCTTCTGATTGTATCACTTCTATCATTCTTAAGTTTTCAATATTGGCTAAAGAAGAAATCATCTTCAAAAGAAAGTGCGGAAAAGGAAGTAATGACCTATTCCATGTTACTTAAGATTTCAATTCCATTAATGTTAGCACAATCTGTACAATATATAATGGCATGGACTGACAAATTGATATTAGGTAGTATGGCAACTCCAGAAGATGTGGGAGTTTATTTTACAGCATTTAAACTTTCTATGTTTGCGGCAGTTGCTCTAATGTCAATCAATAGTATTGCTTCTCCAAAGTTTGCAGAAATGTTTGCTAATGATGATATCGAAGGATTGGAAAAAGTTGTTCATCAATCTACAAAAATGATTTTCTGGACTTCAATTCCTCTTATAGGTGTCTTTTTTGTTTTTCCTGAGTTTCTTCTCGGCTTATTTGGAGAAGAATTTAAGATTGGTGTAACTGCATTTATCTTTTTGTCTTGTGGAAGATTAGTAAGCTCCTTATCAGGCTCGGTTGGCAATATCTTACAGATGACAGGCAATCAGAATATATATGGGATAATATTATTGTTTGGAGCAATTATGAATGTAGTTTTAAATTTAATGTTAATTCCTGAAAGCAATCCTCTTTCTTCTTATGGTATTAGTGGAATTAATGGAGCTGCGTTTGCATCTATGTGTAGTTTGTCATTATGGAACCTGAGTATGGTTTTGGTTATTAAAAAGAAGTTTGGATTTTATACATTTTACATTCCATTTATCAACAGATGAAAAACAGATTGCCAAATTTTTTAATTGTTGGAGCTGCAAAAAGTGGCACCTCATCTTTACATAATTATTTACATGAGCATCCTGAAGTTTTCATGCCTTCATACAATAGAGAAGGAATGAAGGTGAAAGAGCCTAGATTTTTAATAAAAGATTTAGTTCAGCATAGATTACATAATGGAGTTTGGAATTTTGAGGAGTATCAGTCCTTATTTTCTGATGTAAGAGAGGAAAAAGTAATTGGAGAATCTACTGTGCTCTATTTGTATTATTATCAACATGCTATTAAAAATATTAAATATTATTTAGGGGAAGAAGTTAAAATAATTATTATGCTCAGAAACCCTATAGATAGAGCATATTCGGCATTTCAGCATGTCTCTAGAGGTCTTAACGAGACAAACTCTTTTGAAGAGTCTTTAGAAATTGAGAAAGGAAGACTGGAAAGAGAAACAAATTTAACTCCAATGGTTATGTATAAGGAGATGGGGATGTATTATAGCATGGTAAAAGCGTATAAGGATTCTTTTAAGAATATTCATATTGTTTTTTATGAAGATTTTAGAGATAATATTGCATTAGAAATGAGTAAGGTATATAGTTTCTTAGGAATCTCCAAGGATATTAATGTTAATTTGAATAAAAGATATAATGTTGGCGGCAAAAGATGGAAGAATAAGAAGAGTAAAAATTTCTTTATGAAAGATAATTGGGTAAAGTCAATTTTGAAATCGATTACTCCTAAGGAAATTAGACAAGAAATCCGTAATAAGCTTGTAAATTTATCAACCAAAGAAGTTGAAGAAATGAAAAAAGAAACAAGAAAGATGTTAAATAATTATTTTCAAGAAGATATAAAAAATCTTTCAGAATTGTTAAATAAAGATTTGCAGCATTGGACAAAATAAATACACGGCCTAATTTATTTGTTGTAGGTGCCGCAAAAAGTGGAACAACATCTTTGCATAATTATCTAGATCAGCATCCGGATATATTTATGTGTAATCTAAAAGAACCACATTTTTTGATAAATAATGAGATTGGGAAAGACAGGATCCCTATTGGCATTTGCTCTGAGAGTAAATATTTAAATCTTTTTTTGAAAGGGAAGGAGACAAAATATAGAGGGGAATCTTCCGTTATGTATTTAATGTACCCAGAGATAGTGATCCCTAAGATTAATCAAAAATTTGGAGAAGATTGTAAAATTATTATCATGCTTCGAAACCCTATTGAAAGAGCATATTCTGGATTTCAACATGTAAAAAGATATAATGTAAAAGAAGATTGTTTGGATTTTAATTCAGCTTGGAATATTTCAGAAGAAAGATATTTCTCAGATCTTGAGATGACTCCTGCATCTAGGTATAAAGAGTTGGGGTTGTATTATAAACAAGTAAAATCATATTTAGATGGCATGAAAAATGTACATATTATAATTTATGATGATTATAAAAAGGACCTTCAATTTGAGATGAATAAGGTCTTTGATTTTCTGCAGATTCAGAAAGTAGAGATTAATTTTCAGCGTAAACATATGGTTGGTGGCTGGCAATGGGATGATGAACATATGAAGTATCTTATGATGAAAAAAAATCCTATAAAATTATTCCTAAAACTTTTGATTCCCTTTAAATGCCTTAGAAAAAAGATTAGAAGAAAAATTCAGCATAGAAATACATCGATAGTACCTGATATATCTGATGACGATGTGCAGATGTTAAAATTATTTTATAAGGAAGATGTACAAAAACTTTCTGTTTTATTAGAGAGAGATTTAAATTATTGGACTAAATGAGTTTGCCAAATTTCATGTGTTTAGGAGCTGCAAAGAGTGGGACCACTACTTTATATGACATCTTGCGTCAACATCCAGATATTTATATTCCTTCTTTTAAGGAGCCTCATTTTTTCGATATCCCAGAAAATTATAAAAATGGAATTAACTGGTACGAGAAAAATTATTTTAAAAATGCAAACACTAAAGTAGTAGCTGACTTTACACCTTCTTATTTTTTTGATAAAGAAGCTCCAAAAAGAATTTTTGAATCTTTAGGAGGTAAAGTAAAATTTGTTGTAATTCTTAGAAATCCTGTAGATAGAGCTTATTCCCATTATTTGCATTCCAAAAGAGATCTTTATGAAAAAAAAGATTTTGGAGAAGCATTAAAGTTAGAATCTAGTCGATTGAAGCAATATCAGAATCAAGCTGATTATTTATCTTATTTAAGACACTCATACATACATCAGGGATTATATTCAAAAATGTTAAAAAGGTATTTACAGTATTTTAGTTTAGATAATTTTTTGTTTATTAATTTTGAAGATGAATTTTTGCAAGAAAAAGATCTGACAATACAGAAGGTTTTACATTTTTTAGAAATCGATAGTTCTAGTCTTCTAAATATTGATATAAGAAGTAATCCAGCAAGTAAAGAGAGATCAAAGATACTTAAAAGAATGATGAAAAAAACTGGATGGTGGAGGGTTATTATTAAGAAAATGATACCTTCTCTTAAAATTAGACAGATTATAAAGAATAGGGTGCAGAGGTTAAATATTAGTGTTTTTAGCCCCACACCACTTAGTCATTTAGATAGAAAGAAAATATACAACTTGTATTTTAGACATGACATTCGTAATCTAGAAGGCCTCTTAAATAGAGATGTGAGTCATTGGGATCCTGATAATTAATTTTGAAAGTTAGATTTTTAAATATTATTATAGCATTTATGCTTGTTTCAAGTACAGGAGGACTTCTCTTCGTTTTTAATAGAAATTCTGCTTTTTTACTTTTTGCATCTATTATTATTTTTAGTTTATTCTATATAGGGAAGGGGATAAAGAGATCTATTTATTATTCTTCATTTATTACACTTATAGTTGTTTTAGCATTATTTGTAATAAATTTTGTTTTTGCAATAAACCCGCAATCACTAACCAAATATTCTTTTTTTGGAGTTATAACTTTCACAACCATTCTTACTTTATTTTATTTTAATAATCAAGGAAATAAAGACTATTTTATTAATAGTTTGTATTTTGTTCTTAAGCTAATTCTTTTTCAGTCTTTATTTAGCTTTATAGCATACTTTTTTATTAAAGATAATCTATTCTTACTAACTTCAGAATATCATGATACCGAGACATATAATTATTTATTTTATTATTCTCCAAAGGCGGGAAGTATAATTAACTTATTTGGTATAGATATTCATAGAAATGCAGGAATTTTTTGGGAACCAGGAATTTTACAGATATACTTAAATATGTTATTATTTTTAGAAATAAGTATATTTAAAAGAAATAAGAAACTCTTAGCGCTTATTATTTTTGCAGTATTAACAACATACTCTACTACTGGTTTATTATTACTATTGCTTCAAATAACTTATTTCGCCCACAAGGAGCTAAAAAGTAATATTATTAAGATCTTATTACTAATAGTTTTAATAACTCCCTTGTATTCTGTTTTTAATGAAAATATGAATGAAAAATTTTATGGAGAAGGCGAGTCGTCATTCCAAAAAAGACTTTTTGATTTGACGCAACCTCTTTTTATAGCAATAGAAAATCCGTTAACAGGAGTTGGTCTAGATATAGTTAGATTTAATGAGGTAAGAGAAGAGTTTTACATTAACTTAGATTTAAATAGTTCATTGAATCAAATTGGTATTGAGCAAAAAGTTGAGACAACATCAAGAGGCAGTACTAACTCTGTAATGTATATGTTAGCCGGAATGGGCTTCCCAACAGCATTTTTATTTATTTATATGTTTATTAAACAACAAATAATAAAAAGGCATAGACTCATGTGGTTTATTATTGCATTTATTTCTGTAATGTCAGAACCGTTATTGTTCAGACCTTTTTTCTTTATGTTTATTGCTTCAGGATTTACACATACATTTTATAGCATTACATCACACAAAAAACAATTATCATGAAAAAGATATTAATTACAGGTGGAGCAGGATTTATAGGAAGCAGATTGTGTGAGAAATTATATGCTAAAGGGTATAATATTACGATATTAGATAATCTTTCTCCTCAGATTCATGGGGTTTCTAAATCATCTCTTTTAAAGAAAGTTAAAGGAAAGTGTACCTTTATTAAAGGTGATGTTAGGAATAAAGAGGATTGGGAGAAAGCAATTAAAGGGCAAGAAATAATTATACATCTTGCTGCAGAAACTGGAACGGGACAATCAATGTATGAATTGGAAAAATACAATGATGTAAACATTATGGGGACCGCATATATGTTAGAAATATTAGCAAACACTCAACATACTATCCAGAAATTGGTGATTGCATCTTCTCGAGCAATTTATGGAGAAGGAAAATATTTATGCACTACTCATGGAGATGTTTTTCCTAGAGAAAGAAAAGAGTTAGATATGGGCAATGGAGAGTTTAATCCAAAATGTAATATTTGTGATTCCGAACTTAGTCTTTTGGCTACAGATGAGCGCTCAAAGATTCATCCTTCTTCAATTTATGGAATAAACAAACAACAACAAGAACAAATGGTAATGCTTATCGGAAAATCCTTGGGAATTCCAGCAGTTGCATTAAGATATCAAAATGTTTATGGCCCTGGTCAGTCCCTCTCCAATCCTTATACAGGCATTTTATCAATTTTCTCTACTAGGATCTTAAATGGAAATAATTTAGATATCTATGAGGATGGCTTGGAAAGTAGAGATTTTGTTTTTATTGATGATGTTGTTGACGCAACAATACTTGGAGTTGAAAAAGAAGAAGCTAATGGTGAAGTTTTTAATGTTGGTTCTGGCGTGGCAACTACAGTAAAAGAAGTTGCAGATTATTTAAAGAGACTCTATAATTCTAATATAAATATTTTAGTTAGCGGTAAGTACAGAGCAGGAGATATTCGTCATAATTATGCCGACATAACTAAAGCAAATAATTTGCTAGGTTTTAGTCCGAAATATGATTTCCAAGAAGGGGTTTTTGAGTTTGTAAAATGGGTTAAAAATCAAGAAATTAAAGAAGATAAGTACGATAAATCAATTGCAGAATTAAAATCCAAAGGTTTAATAAAGTAATATGAAAAAATTTATCTTTTTATTACTATTTTTTTTCTCAATTAGTTTAATTGGGCAAAATAAGGTGAACCCAAATCTTTTTGGTTTTAGGACTAGTTTAGCATTTGTTTTCTTTGATATTCAAGATAGTATTTTTATGAATGAAGTAAAGAGTATTTCTCCAAATGTATTGAGTTTCCCTGGAGGCTTTGGTAATTTCTATCATTTAGAAGGAGCTGGTTATGGTATTAAATTAGATGAAATAAAGAAATATCATAAGCAATCAAAGATTAAAACAGTTTCAAACTTAAAGAAGATAATGTCTAATAAGAATCATCAAGAGAATTATATTTATGATTTTATTGAAATGGTTAAAAAAACTGGCTCTAGCGCTATTTATGATGCAAACATTATATCTTCTGACCTAAATGAGGTTTTGAATATTATTAAATTATTATTAGATAGTAATATTAATTTATTAGGGGTTGAATTAGGTGGAGAATTGTCAAATAGAAGTTACTCTCATTTCATGAATATTGATAATTACATTTCTCTTTCTAAATTGTATGCTAAGTCAATTAGAGAGGTTTATAAAGAATTACCAATTGCTGTTGTTTCGGCTCCTAACAATAGAGGTTCAATTAAACTTGAGAATTGGAATAATAAATTAGCTAAAGAAAATTTCTATGATGCTATTATTATTCATCCTTACGCAAAGATTGTTAAAGGGAAAGATGTTGAAGGAAGGATGCTGACAGTGATACCTGAGGGGGCTGACAAGAATGATGCTTATGAGATATATAAAAATAGGGCTATAAAATATATAATTTTAGATTTCAAGTTAGAGATTGATAAATATAATAAGACATATAACAATAAGACTATATGGTTAACGGAGTGGAATTTGCAAATGTCTTCCATTACTGGAAACACTCTATTACAAGCTCTTTTTGTTGCTCATCAGCTAATAGAACTAGCATCTCTAAATAATTCAAATATTGATATTGCAACATTCCATAATTTAGCTGGCAGAACTATATCTGGATCTATGATAATGAGCAGAAACAATAAGACTAATAAAAATGCATCATTTAATTCAATGCGAATTGTAAAGGAATTATTTAGAGATTCATTATTTTTGGCACATAAATCGGAAATTAAAAAAGATTGTTTTGAATATTGTTTTATGTTAGAAGATGGAAATAAGAAGCTGTATTACTGGATAAATTGGACTGGAGAACCTATAAAGACAGATGTAAGGCTTACAGGTAAGAAATCTGAATACTTTGGAGAGAATCTGTTTGATAAAAATTCAGATAATACAGAATTTCAATATAACATGATGGATTTTGTAGATTCTGAGGTGAAACTAGCCCCTTACAGTGTTACATTATTTGAGGTAATTAATAATTAAACGACAACCTAGGCATGAGAAAGCCAAATTTATTTTTAGTTGGCGCGCCAAAGGCAGGTTCATCATTACTATGGACTATGTTGAAAGAGCATAAAGATATTTTTTTCTCAACAAATCCAGAAAAAGAGATTAATCACTTTTCTTATGATGAATTAGCACAGAACTCATATTATAAAGATTATAAGGTTAAGTCTGAGGATGATTATCTAAAGATATTTAAGAAGGGTCAATCAGTGAAATATTTAGCAGATGGTAGCGTATCTTATTTTGCCTACCCTTCAATCCCCAAGAAATTGTATAAATTTAATTCTGAAGCAAAAATTATTGTAATAGTTCGAGACCCTATTCTTAGAGCTTTTTCTCATTATAATATGGACAAAAGAATGGGTTACGCAACAGATTCATTTTCTGAGTATTTGATAAATAAGGAAAATAAATATGATAAATTTATTCATCAATATATTGAGAATAGTTTATACTATAAACACGTAAATAATTATTTAGAATACTTTAGTAAAGATCAGGTGTGTATATTGCAATTAGAAAATATAAATAGCGATATCGAAAGATTATATAAGTTTTTAGCTATTGAGAAATTAGAACTTAAGTATAATTCTGAGAAAATAAATGTGAATAAAGAACCAAGAAATATTATATCAAGAACATTACAACATAATAGATACTTAGCCACAACACTTAAAAATTTTATTCCAAAGAAGGTTGTCAGTTCTTTAGAGTTTTTGCTTTATAAACAAGCGGCAAGGATTCCGATTAAGGCTTCGGATAGAATTTTATTAGAGGAGTATATAAATGAAGATTTCTCCCAATTTAAAAAACATATGTTATGAGTAAAGATACAGAATCAAAAAAGAAATACGGAGTTAGGAGATTAATTAACAAGATATTGCAAGCAATAGCAAAAAGCAGTTTTTTGTCAGGTTATATGCGAGCTAGAATCCAGAAATTAAGAGGTGTACATTTTGATAATGTTGGTACAGTGTTTTTAGGGGAGGATATTATTATAGATGGCATATGCCCTTCTAATGTCTCTATTGGGGATAGATGTATTATAACATCTGGGACTAAGATACTCACTCATTTTCTTGATACTGAAAGTTTGTCAGATCATGCTGATTATCATTTTAGATTCTATGTTGGAAAAGTTGTCATTGAAAATGATGTTTTTATTGGCATGAACTGTGTAATAGCTAAGCCAGTTACTATTGGTAAGGGGGCTATAATTGGGGCTAATGTAGTTGTCACAAAAGATGTTCCAGCAGGAGCAGTTATGGTTGGCTCCTCTGCAGTAAATATTAAAAATTTTGGATAAAATAGCTCTAGTTACGATAACATATAATTCAGCTAATATTTTGTCGAAATTTCTGGATTGTGTTTGGAATCAGACGTATAGTAATTTGGTTCTTTATGTTGTAGATAATTTTTCTACTGATGAAACACTTAACATGTTACAAAGGACTAATGATTCTAGGCTTGTGCTAATTAAAAATCAATCAAATCTTGGTGTTGCGAAAGCAAATAATCAAGGAATTACTAAGTCTATTGAAGATGGTTGTGATCATGTTTTGATAATAAATAATGATGTTGAATTTGAGCCAGCATTAATAGAAAAGTTGATAAAATTTCAGTTAGAAAAGGGATGTAGTTTAGTTGCCCCTAAAATGATGCATTTTGATATGCCGAATAATCTTTGGTACGCAGGAGCTTGGTTTGTGAAGAATAAGGGATACATCCCCTTGCATCGAGGTATGAATGAGTTAGACAAATGCCAATATGATAAAATAATTCAGGTAGAATACGGCCCTACATGTTGTTTGTTGGTTAAGGCAGAAGTTTTCAAGGATATTGGTTTTATGAATGAGAAATATTTTGTTTATTTTGATGACACCGATTTTTTATACAGAGTTTATAGAGACGGAAGGCATAAGATGTTTTATTTTCCACACGTTAAATTTTATCATAAAGTTGGAAGCTTAACTAAGTCTTTTAATACTAATAAAGACAAGGTGTATAGAGGGGATTTTTTTATTAAACAAAACACCAGGAATCATGTTTATTTTTTAAAACAGATTGGCGGACTGTTTGCTTATATTTTTATTTTTTGGTTATTTTTAAAAAATAATATTCGTTTTATAGTAAACCCAAGAATAAGAAAGGATTTTGTTACCTGGTGGTTGATTAATAAATCGTATTTTCAAGGATTAAGAATGTAAATCATGGAGAGAAAAGTTGCCATTATAGATACCCTAGGCTCCCATGGAGGAGCCTTTCATTTTTATACTTTTGGCCAATCGATGGGGCTAATTAACAGTGGTTGTGACGTCAGTATATATACAAATAATGAGACAATTGATCCTGAAATTAGTAAACTTAGATTTTTTAGTTTTTATAAAAATATTTTTGCAAGNAAGTCAAGAATAGTAAACGGATTNCAATGGATTCTTGGTTCGATTCAGTCTATTGTTCATGCTAGATTTTCAGGNGTNTCGATCTTTCATTTNCATATTTTTTACACTAANATTTTAGTTNTGTTNAATCTGCTATTNGNTAAATTGTTATTTGGNAAGGTGGTTCTCACTATTCATGATGTTTCTTCATTTTCTAATAATGAGAATTCTATTTTGACTTCTAATTTAGTTTACAAGTTAGCAGATTTACTGCTGACTCATAATCAGTTTAGCAGAGATGAGATAGTTAAAAAAACTCAATTAAAAAACAACATATATATTATTCCGCATGGAAATTATTTGCCGTTTATTAATGTCCAAGCAAATAAAATAAAATCTAGAAAATATTTAAACTTACCAACTGATAAAACAATTTTATTGTTTTTTGGAATGATTAAGAAAGTTAAAGGCTTAGATATTTTATTGCTGTCCTTTAAAAAAGTCCTTGAAAAGAATCCTAATACAGTGTTATTAATTGCTGGCAAGCCCTGGGAAAATGACTTTACTGTTTATCAGCAAATTATTAACAAGAATAATCTTTCAGGAGATGTCATCTTACATACTAGATTCATACCAAATGCAGATGTGGAACATTATTATTGCGCATCAGATTTAGTCGTGCTGCCCTACAAGAAAATATATCAAAGCGGAGTTTTAATGATGACTTTAAGTTATGAAAGGCCTGCTTTAGTTTCTAATTTACCGCCATTAAAGGAAGTTCTAATTGATAACGAAAATGGCTTTTTATTTAAATCAGAAGATGTTAATGATTTAGTTAAAAAATTGAATCTAATTCTATCTGATAAAAATAATTTGAAAAGAGTACAGAAGAATGGAAGAATATTAATTAATGATAAATTTAGTTGGGATGAAATTGGGATATTAACCAAGAAAGCATATCAAACTTTATAATTGTATTTTAGCGAAAAATATGGGCTATGAAAAGTAGAATAAAGGAATGTATATCAAGTTCAGTTGAGAATTATACTTGTATTTTAAATGATAAGAATATTCAGGCTAATATTGAGAAGGTGATTGCACTCAGTGTTAAGGCATTTAAGAATGATAAGAAGATGCTTTTTTGCGGAAATGGAGGTAGCGCTTCTGATGCACAACATATTGCAGCTGAATTGAGCGGAAGATTTTATGCTAATCGTCCTCCTCTTTATGCTGAGGCGCTTAATGTGAATTCGTCCTATATTACTGCTGTCGCTAATGATCTTGGTTATGATAAAACTTACTCAAGAATGTTAGAGGCTTGTGGAAGAGCAGGAGACATTCTAGTTGGAATTTCTACATCAGGTAATTCTAAAAATGTGATTAAGGCACTTGAAAAAGCTAATGAGATAGGGCTAACAACTATTGGTTTTACAGGAATTAATGCAGGCAAGATGAATAGTATTTGTGATATAATAATAGAAGTCCCCTCTGATGATACTCCAAGAATTCAAGAGGCTCATATTTTGATTGGACATATAATTTGTCAGATTATTGAAGAAGAAATGTTTCCGGATGCATAGTTATGATACACTTTTTCTAGATAGAGATGGGGTTATAAATAAGAAGTTGGAAGGCAGATATGTTTGTAATTTCTCAGAGTTTAAATTTATAACAGGCGCTTTAGATGCTATTTCAGAGCTTAACAATATATTTAATCGTATCGTTATTGTTACAAACCAACAAGGTATTGCTAAGGGGGTAATGTCAGAGGCTGATTTGAACATTTTACACACTCAAATGCTTAATGTAATTGAACATTCAGGAGGAAAAATAGATAAGATATATTATTGCCCTCATTTGGAAGAGATGGATTGTATATGTAGGAAGCCTAAAACAGGTATGATAAAAAATGCTATTATTGATTTTCCTAATATTATTGCTGAGAATTCATTTCTAATTGGTGATTCTGATACTGATATAAAAGCAGGAAAAAGAATGAGTTTAAATACAGTTAAGGTTGATAATGCTTTTACTTTATCAAAATGGACTGATTCTTTACTAGCTGTAATATAAGATTTTTATTAATTTTGTGCTAAAATTAGCAAAGTGTTCGCTACAGAGTATAATATTTTATTTGCGTTCTTGACGTCATTTCTTACAACCTATCTGGCTGTTCCTAAGATAATATTTTTTGCTGATAAGTTTAGACTTTCAGATACGCCAGGAGAGAGAGCATCCCACAAAAGGACCGTCCCTATTTTTGGAAGTATAGCAATTTTCTCAGGCTTTCTTTTTTCGCTTCTTTTCTGGGCAGAGCTTGATAAGATACAGTTTATATTAGTAAGCTTTTTAATAGTATTCTTTGTTGGAGTTATTGATGATTTACTTGGACTCACTCCTTATAAGAAACTTATTGGACAGATTATTGCTATTCTTATTGTGATTTACCTTGGAGATATAAAGATTGATAATATGCATGGCGCCTTAGGAATCTATGACCTTTCGGATTTTCCCGCTACGTTATTTACTATATTTGTTGTTGTAGTAATTATTAATGGATTTAATTTAATTGATGGAGTAGATGGATTAGCTGCAGGTTTAGGAATCTTGTCCTCCTTTTGCTTTGGCGTTGTTACATTCTACATGAATCATTTTGATATAGCAATTATTTCCTTCTCATTAATGGGATCTTTGTTAGCATTTTTAAAATACAATTTTAATCCTGCTAGAATATTCATGGGTGATTCGGGGTCGTTAGTTGTAGGAATGATTTTGTCAATTTTAGCAATAAATAGTATTAGGCATGGGTTAGTTTTTGAAACAATTTCCTTCCCAAATAAGGGGCCATTAGTGGCTATAGTATTTTTAGCAATACCACTGTTTGATTCATTAAGAGTTTTTTTGGTTAGAATTAGAAATGGCAAGAATCCCTTATATCCAGGTAGAGAGCATATTCATCATGCGTTATTAGATTTAGGACTTGGACACAAAAGAACAACAGGGCTTTTATATTTAGTGAGTTTATTATTAATAATTGCTTCTTATTTTTTACTTCCAATAAATATTAATACTGCTGTTGCTATTTTAGCATTCATTAGTTATCTAATATTACTTATACCTTTCTATTTACTAAGAAGAAGAAAATGAGGATTTTTTTTTTATTGTCGATTTTTTCATTTACAGTCTACTCGCAGCACACCAATTTGAGTCTAGATAGAAACTACACTTCAGATGTAAACAAGGTGCTATACATCTCAGAACCAGATATCCATACTTCATTTAAACCTATTATTAGATCAAATTTAAGTTTTACAATAGATTCAGTTATTTACACCCATTATCCTAATAGTTATAATAATTGGTATCTGCGAAAATTGCTTTCTGAGCATCTCATTATTTTATATGGTAATGATTATAAAGTAACAGTATCGCCAATAATCAATTTTTCAGAAGGAAAAGAGTTAATTGATTCTAAGAATACATTTGCAAACTCTAGAGGGTATTTAATTCAAGGAGATATAGGCAGGAAGTTTTCATTCTCTACTTCTTTTGTTGAGAATCAAGCAATCTTTTCAAATTATTTAGATTCATATGTTAGAGACAATCGAGTTGTTCCAGGGCAGGGTTATGCAAGGAGTTTTAAAGAGACAGGTTTTGATTATGCTATGTCTTCTGGCTATGTAACTTATATGGCAAATAATATTTTTGCTGTCCAATTTGGACATGGAAAGAACTTTATTGGTGATGGTTATCGTTCTTTATTACTTTCAGATAATGCTTTTAATTATCCGTATTTAAAGCTTCAGACTAATTTAGGAAAAGTACAATATACTAACCTTTACGCTGAGTTAATGGATATTGGTTATTTTGCAACTCATGGGCTGCTTAATTGGAACCAAATGGGCTATGCTAAGAAGTATCTGTCATCACATTATNTAAGNTTTCATGTAAATAATAAGTTTAATTTATCATTNTTTGAATCTGTTGTATGGCGTATNGATCATGATCCAAAGAATAGANGATTTAATATTAATTATTTGAATCCTATAAAGATGCTAAGCTTAATTGATTTNCCAGAGAGTTCTCTGGATAATTTTTTGCTAGGTGTGAATACAAAATATGTTTTTCGTTCATCATATATGTATGGACAATTAGTTTTAGATAATTTTGATTTTGCTAAATTTTATGAGAATGATGGCTGGTGGGCAAATAAGGTTGGCTATCAGTTAGGGTATAAAATTTTTGATCCTTTTAATATTGATAGGCTGACACTTCAAACCGAATACAATTATGTTATGCCATATACTTATGCGCATCATAATCCTTTACAAAACTACGCTCATTATAATCAACCATTAGCACACCCTTTAGGAGCTAATTTCTCTGAGTTTCTGGTTATGGCAAATTATAAATGGAAAAGATTTGAAATTGATGCTAAAATAATAATGACTAAATATGGCAAAGACTTTCAAGTAGATTCTATTTCTTATGGAAGTAATGTGTATTTGTCAACTGGAAATTATGCACAAGAGGAAGGTTTAGTTGGAATGGGTGTAGGTCGTCCATCTGATTTTGGAATTGAAATGCATCAAGGTGAACTTACAAAGATTGATTATAAAAATTTCAATGTGTCATATATTATAAATCCTTATACAAATCTAAAAATAAATTTAGGTATTACTTTGCGGAATTCTTATAATAATGCTGAGGATGTTAAGACTCGTTTTATTAATTTTGGGATTATGAGTGATTTGTTTAATCATTATTACGATATTTAATGAGTTTGCTATTAGCTATTGAAACAACTACTAGAAATTGTTCTGTCGCTCTTTTTAGGAATGCGAAATTAATTCAATTACAAGAGAAAATCTCTAAAGCGTATTCACATGCTGAGCAGCTTACTTTATTTATTGAAGATGTTGTAAAAAGATCAGATGTTAAGTTGCAAGAGATAGAGGGAGTTGTCTTAAGTAAGGGGCCTGGTTCATATACGGGTTTACGAATTGGAACTTCCATTGCCAAAGGCTTGTGTTATTCCTTAGAGATTCCGTTAGTTTCTGTTTCCACTTTAAAGGCAATGGCTTTTGGAATTTCTAAAGAGGAAGATTACAAGTTTTATTGTCCAATGATTGATGCTAGAAGGATGGAAGTTTTTTCATCAATTTTTGATCAAAGCAATAATGAAGTTAGAGAAATTCGAGCCGATATTGTAGATGAGTATACATATGCGCAATTTCTACAAGAGAAAGTTTTATTTTTTGGAGACGGGGCATCAAAGTGTAAGACAATTATAGACAATGCTAATGCTTATTTTATGGACGGGGTATTCCCTTCAGCAAAAGATATGGGGGTCTTAGGCTCAGAGAGATTTGCAAATAACTATTTTGAAGATGTTGCTTATTTCGAACCATATTATCTTAAAGATTTTGTTGCTGGACTAAAGAAAAACTTTTAGGACTTTCTTTTTTTCTTAGCTACTGCATTAAATCTCCCTTTAAAAGATAGGTCCCCTCCTTCTGAGATTTTACCTAAAGAAGATCTTCTGTTTTTTTTTGCATTTGACCTGTCTTTATTCCAGCTTTTATTCCCCTTTTTCTTCCTGTCTCCCGAAAGTTTTCTGTCTCTCCCATCACCTCTTGCTTTACTCTTTCTACTGAAATTTGAGGTCTTTGGAAGAGGTAATTGTGAGACTTCAACATTTACCTTATTATCATCCCAGTTTGCATTATTTAGTTTACTTAAGATGTCATCTGAAAATTCGGAAGGTATCTCAAAAAATGAGAATCTTCTCATAATATCAATTTTGCCAATTGGAATATTTCTATTTTTTGTATATTCATTAATCAGGCCAATTAGGTTGTGAGCTTGGAATTCTTTTTCTTTCCCAAGATTAATAAAAAATCTTGTATGACCCTTTTCAGCATGTCCTGTTTTCTCTCTTTTTTGATTGCTTTTTTTATCTTTTTTGTTGCTGTCATTATTTTTTCTTGCAGAGATATTTAGGTCAGGTGCATTTTTATAAAATGATAAGAATCTGTTAAATTCTGTAGAGATAAAGTGTTGGATTAATTGTTCTTTATCCAGATGAGCTAATTTTTCCTCAATCGATGGCAGGTAGTTTCCTATTTGATGATTTATTTCAGTAGCTACAACTTTATCTACTAGTTTCATTAATTGGATTTGACAGATTTCATCTCCATTAGGGACCTTTTTCAATACTAGATCTCGTTTAATCATCCTGCTAATGTCTTTTAATTTTCTCCCTTCACGACTATGCGCAATAATTATTGAAATCCCTTTTTTTCCTGCTCTCCCTGTTCTCCCTGATCTATGTACATAGACTTCATTATCATCAGGCAAGTTATAATTGATTACATGTGTTAAATCATTAATATCAATTCCTCTAGCAGCAACATCAGTAGCAACTAATATCTGCAGTTTCTTTTGTCTAAATCTCCCCATAACATGATCTCTTTGTGCTTGAGATAATTCTCCATGAATGGCATCAGCATTATAGCCGTCTTGCATCAATCTGTCGGCAATATTAGCAGTTTCTCTTCTAGTACGACAGAAGACAATTCCATAAATATCAGGATTTACATCGCAAATCCTTCTTAAGGCTTTATATCTGTCTTTAGCATTTACCATATAATAGTGATGGTCAACATTCTTAGCCCCCTCATTTCTACTTGCAACCTCAATTGTTCTAGGGTTCAACATATAGCTTTTACTAATTCTCATGACTTCTTTTGGCATAGTTGCTGAAAATAGGAGAGTCTGTTTTTCTTTAGACATTTCTGCTAGAATAGTGTCTAGATCATCCTTGAAGCCCATGTTTAGCATCTCATCAGCTTCATCCAAAATTACAAATTCAATATTTTGTAATCGTAACGCTTTCCTTTTGATTAAATCAATTACTCTCCCAGGCGTCCCTACAATAATATGTGTTCCAGATTTCAATAATTTGATTTGGGGGGCAATATTTGCCCCACCATATACAGGAGTTATTTTTAGCCTTTTAGTATATTTTGCATAAGAATTCATATCTTTTGAGATCTGAAGACATAATTCTCTAGTAGGACAGAGAATAATTGCTTGTGGCATTTTAGTGTCAGCTTTAATTTTATGCAATATAGGCAGTCCAAATGCAGCAGTTTTACCTGTTCCTGTCTGAGCAAGCGCAATAAGATCAGTTTCATTTTCCAATAAATATGGGATTGTTTCTTGTTGGATTGGAGTTAGGTCTATAAAACCTAAATCTGATATAGCTTCCTGAATGTCCTTATTTAATCTTATTTCGGAAAATTTCATACTGTAAATTTTTGCAAACATACTCTTATATAGAACAATATAAGGTTAATTATACATTTTATACAATATATAATCTATCAATGGATTTAAAACTAGTCATATTTTTTCTTTTAAATCTAATGAAAGTGTATTTTTGTAATCTTTAAAATGGACAATCAATGAGTATATATAATTTCTCTGATAGACATATTGGCCCAAGGAATGAAGAACTTAATGAGATGCTTGAAGTGGTAGAAGTATCATCAATTAGGCAACTAGTTGAAGAAACAATTCCTCACAAAATACATTTGAAAAAAGAAATGAATTTGCCATCTGCTTTTTCTGAAAGCAGGTTTATTGAACACATGAAGGGCATTGCTAGAAAAAATAAGAATTATCGATCTTATATTGGCATGGGATATTTTAATACTATATTGCCAGGAGTTATTCAAAGAAACATTTTAGAAAATCCGGGTTGGTATACCGCGTATACACCTTATCAAGCAGAAATTGCTCAAGGCAGATTAGAAGCCTTGTTAAATTTTCAAACTATGGTGATGGATTTAACAGCTATGGAACTAGCTAATGCATCATTACTTGATGAAGGCACAGCTGCAGCTGAGGCCATGGCAATGTTATTTAGCTGCAGATCTAGAGCGAGGCAAAAAGCAAATACTGTAAAGTTTTTTGTTTCAGAATTATGTTATCCTCAGTCAATAGAAATAATGAAAACAAGAGCGATTCCTTTAGGTATTAAGCTAGTTATTGGTAATCATAATGATATAAATTTAGATAATTCTTTCTTTGGTTGTATTTTACAATATCCTGCAAAGCATGGTGCCGTAATTGATTACTCTGATTTTGTAAAATTAGCAAAAGAAAATGAGGTTGGGGTAGTTGTAGCAGCTGACTTATTAAGTTTAACTCTTCTCGCCCCTCCTGGAGAGTGGGGTGCTGATGTGGTAGTAGGCACTACTCAGAGATTTGGCATACCAATGGGATATGGAGGGCCACATGCAGCATATTTTGCAACTTTTAATAAATATAAAAGAAGTATTCCTGGCAGGATTATTGGAGTCTCAGAGGATGTAGATGGCAATAGAGCATTAAGAATGGCTTTACAAACAAGGGAACAGCATATTAAAAGAGAGAATGCGACTTCTAACATTTGTACTGCTCAGGTCTTATTAGCAGTAATGGCGGGGATGTATGGTGTCTATCATGGCAAAGAAGGATTGCGATTAATTAGCAAAAAAATTCATTCTCTAACTGCTGCTTTATCAGAAGGTTTGACTCAGTTAGGCTACCATCAGTTGAATACTATTTATTTTGACACTCTAAAAATAGGAGTAGGTAATGTCTCCATGGAGAATATAAAAACTTATGCTGAGGATGCCAAGATTAATTTTAATTATATTGATGATACAACATTGTCAATTAGTATTGATGAAAAAGATGCTTTGGAGAATGTCAATGACATCTTAGAGATTTTTGCAAAAAGCTGTAATCATTCTGATTCCAGAGATTTAATAAATGAGGTTCTGAGTGGGGACTATACTCAAGCTACTGCTCGTATACCAGATATCTTATATAGAAGCTCTTCTTTTATGCAAAATGAGGTGTTCAGTAGCTATCATTCTGAAACAGATATGATGAGATATATAAAAAGTTTAGAGAATAAAGATTTATCGTTAACTCATTCTATGATACCATTAGGATCCTGTACTATGAAATTGAATGCAGCTTCAGAGTTGTTTCCTTTAAGTTGGTCAGAGTTTGGGAATTTGCATCCTTTTGCTCCATCCCATCAAGCAAGGGGATATCACATAATGTTTCATGAATTAGAAGAGATGCTTTGTGAGATTACAGGATTTGAGGCTATGAGTTTACAGCCAAATTCTGGTGCTCAAGGAGAGTTTGCCGGCCTTATGGTTATTAGAGCATATCATCAAAGTAGAGGAAACGAGCATAGAGATATTTGTTTAATTCCATCTTCGGCACATGGTACAAATCCTGCTTCTGCTGTAATGGCCGGAATGAAGGTTGTTGTCATTCCTTGCGATGAAAATGGCAATATTGATGTTATCGCTTTAAGAGACAAAGCATTAGAGCATGCTGAGCATCTATCATGTCTAATGATTACGTATCCTTCTACTCATGGGGTTTATGAGGAGGCAATCATGGATATCACAAAAATCATACATGATAATGGAGGGCAAGTATATATGGATGGGGCTAATATGAATGCTCAGGTTGGCATAACAAATCCTGCAATTATTGGAGCTGATGTATGTCATTTAAACTTACATAAAACTTTTGCTATTCCTCATGGGGGTGGTGGCCCAGGTATGGGGCCAATTGGAGTTGCTGAGCATTTGAAACCTTTTTTGCCAAACAATCCTTTAGTAAGAATGGGAGGTGATAATGGGATGTCTATCTCCTCTGCCCCATGGGGGAGTGCATTAGTGTTAACTATTTCTTATGCTTATATAAAAATGTTGGGAGCTGATGGATTAAGATCTTCTACAGAAATTGCAATCTTAAATGCAAATTATATTAAGCAGAAGTTAGAAAAACATTTTGAGATACTTTATCAAGGAAATCATAACAGGGTAGCTCATGAGATGATTGTAGATTTTAGAATGTTCAAAAAATATGGCATTGATGTTACTGACATTGCTAAAAGATTAATGGATTATGGATTTCACGCACCAACAATATCCTTTCCTGTTGCGGGAACTTTAATGATTGAACCAACTGAAAGTGAAAGTAAAGCCGAGTTAGATAGATTCTGTGAAGCAATGATTGCAATTCAACTAGAGATTGAAGAGGTTATACAGGGCAAAGTAAAAGTGGAAGAAAGTGTTCTAAAGAATGCCCCACATACAATGCAAATGGCAGTCAATGATGAATGGAGTTTCATATATTCAAGACAAAAAGCAGTCTATCCTCTTGAGTGGATACAAGAGAGTAAATTTTGGCCATCTGTTAGAAGGGTTAATGATGCTTATGGTGATAGAAATTTAATCTGTTCATGTGCACCTATTTCTGATTATGCTGAGTAGATAAAGTTTGATGTGATTAGTTTTGTTTTTTATGCTACTTGTTTTATATTTGCAATCAATAAAAAAACAAAACAATGAGAAAAATTTTACTATTTGCTTGTGTATTAACAATTTCCAATGCAACTATTGCTCAGCAAGCAAAAAATTTGCAAAATGATAATTTATTAAAGGACAACACGAGTATGTCAACTACTCCTAATGTTATCCCTGCTACAGCTTCAACAGCTCCTGCAAATCCTATTTGGTATGACGATTGCTCTGATGCTTCCAATTGGGTGTTTACAAATACTAGTACTCTAGGTATTGATTGGTATGTTGAGTATGATCCCCAGCTATATCCAGCTGCATCAGCTTCTGGTGTAATACCACTTGCTATGTCAACTGCTGCAAATGGGTTTTTATTTATCAGCTCTGATTTTAACAACACAGTTGATTTTGACGGGACCCCAATTATCGCAGAAGTTACGAATGCAACTCCGGTTGATCTAACTAATTTTCCTAATGTTCAATTAACATTTCAGTCTGCATTTAGATGGTGGCATGACACAAGGATTGTTAGAGTGTCACCAGATAATGGAGTAACTTGGATACAAGTTGATGAAATTTCAAATGAACTATCCTATACTTATCCAGCACAAACCTCTAATAACCCTCACCTGTCAACATATGATATTTCTGCTGAAGTAGGAGGTCAGTCAGAGGTTTTGGTTCAGTTTTATTATCACGATAATGATTATTGGGGCTGGTTTTGGCCAATTGATGATGTTGCTATTTCTGAGCTGCCTGACAATCTAGTTGTTTCTTCTGATGAAGCAATAGGTGGTTGGTGGATTAACTATCAAACAATTGGTGGTTTAGGACAAGATTATACTTCTTATCCTCTTACTCAAGCTACTGTAAACCCTTATGCTTTTGAGTCAGTATTGCGAAATGGGGGGGTTGCTACTCAAAGTGCTACTATGCATGCTCATGTATCAGGAGCAGGTAATTTTTCAACTACATCTAATGCTATAACATTAGCTCAAGGTCAGCAAGATACAGTAGCAGGAACAAGTATGTTTACTCCAACTAGTACAGGTCTTTACAATATTGATATATGGGCAGAAGCTGATTCTGCTGGTAATGGGACAGTATATACATATACAGATACAACAAGAAAAATGACTATGGTAACTGATTATATTTATGGGAAAGATAATGGCACAAATGATGGTGGTTATTGGAGATTAAATAGAGTTGCTCCTAATCCAGGAGGTTTTGAGGTTTCTTCAAGTTATGATATTTATGCTGATGCTACATTATATTCTGTAGATGTTAATATTGCTGATTGGTCAATTCCTGGCGCGGAGGTATATGTTGTATTATATGAAGAGGATCTTTCTGGAGGGGACCCTATCCCTTTATCTCAATCAGATAATTATACAATTACACAATCAGATCTGGGAGCTTGGATAAATATTCCTTTCTTAACTGCGCAATCATTAGTTTCTGCTACAAAGATGTATAGAATCGCGATTGGGGCAAACATTCATCCTACTGATAGTGTGGGGGTTAATGTAAGTAGCCCTGGAGATTATTACTCTTCTGATGGCTTATTTGATAAAGATGCTTTATTGACTAATTCAACTAACGGCCCAACATGGTATACTATTTCTGACATTCCTATGTTAAGAATGAATTTTGATCCTGCAACTATTGTAGATGTTTCTGATATACAAGAGACTATCTTTAGTGTATTTCCTAATCCAACAAATGGTGTTTTTACCATTGAGTTAGATGTAAAAACTGCAAAATATGATATTAATGTATATAATGTTTTAGGACAAACAGTTCTTTCTACAGTTACAAGCTCAATGAAGACTCCAATTGATCTATCAAGCTTTGACAAAGGTGTTTATACAGTTGAGTTAAAGCATAAAGAGACTATTTATACTGAGAAAGTTATAGTTGAGTAATTTTTTCAAGTGTTACAATACAAAAAGAGAGTCCGGTATTTCCGGACTTTTTTATATATTTACACACTTAATATTTTAAAATTTATATAATGAAAAAGATTTACATTTCGATTTTTACTTTAGCAATATCATTTAGTGCTATGGCACAATTATCTTTAGAGAGTTTGACTTTTGCTAAAGGGGAGAAATCTAATAGGTCCTCTTTAATGGATTCAGAGAAATCAGCAGCTATTTGGGAGGAGGATTTTGCAAATGGGATTCCTGTAGGGTGGACAAATTCTGCTGCTCCATGGGTATACAGAGGGCCAGGAACCACACCTAATCAAAATACAGGAACTCAAGGAGCATATGGAACAGCTTCCACTACTATTAGTTCTCCAACACAGGCTAACGGATTTATTATTTTTGATTCTGATTATTATGACAATAATGGTGCTCAAGGAAATTTTGGAAATGGGCCATACCCAGTTCCACATAATGGAGAACTAATGACAGATATGATCGACCTAACATCTTATTCGGATGTTACATTAATGGCTCATTCTTATTTTAGAACTTTTCAAGGGCAAGCCTTTGTTGCTTTTTACGTTAATGGCATTTATGATTCGCAGGTAGAGGTTCATTCTAATTTAGCTGTTAATGATGCTACTACTACTGATGCTACTGCTTTAATAAGACTTCCATTAAGTGTATGTGGCAATGCTAATGTTCAAATGCAGTTTATTTTTGATGGGACTAGTCAGTCAAATGTCAATGGTTCGGGGTATTATTTTTGGATGCTGGATGATTTAGAGTTAGTGGAAACACCAGCCTATTTAATGGATGTAGTTGATCAGAATCATGGTGGTTGGGATATTGGATATCTTGCAACTTCAGGTGTTGGAATGGATTACACCTTCAAACCAAAAGTTCAATCAGATGCTAACCCTTATATGTTTGAAATGATAATAGCAAATGTTGGAGCCCAGCCATTAAATGGCATACAAATGAATGTAGAGGTATTAAATAGCGCAGGTGTTTCAGTATTTAATTCTTCAAGTAGTCCAACAACACTAGCAGTATTAGATACAGCTTCTTATTTAGCCGATCAGACATATGCTCCATTATCGCAAGGGGTTTATGACATTAATTTCTGGGGAACTTCAGATAGTATTTTGTCTAGTGATACTTCAGAGATGACAGCTGTAATTACTGATTCAGTTTATGGAAGAGATAATGCTAATCCAGCTGGGGCCTGGAGAGTAGGTAGAGTTTGTGGGGGATTACAGTTAGCAAATAAGTTTGATGTTTATGTAGCAGATGAAGCTACATCTGTCTCTGCTTACGTTGCTGATTACTCGGTTGTAGGTGCGGAGATGTATGCAGTATTGTATGAAGTGGATACAACGGGAACTTCAACAGTTTATATTCCTTTAGATCAAACTGATGATTATACGATACAGCCTGCAGATAGAGATAATTGGGTAACTATTGGGTTTAATCAGGTAAATAATTTAATGCCAGGCATGTATATGGTTGCAATAGGGGGTTATGTTCACCCAACAGACACATTTGGAATTAATGTTTCTGGGTCAGCAGAACCTACTATGTCAATGATATATGATGATGGAAATGGCTGTAACCTGGGAAGTCAACCACCCCCATTTTGGTATTGGGTAACTGATTGTCCAATGATTAGATTAAATTTTGGGACTCCATTTACTACTAATATAGATGAGAATATATCTAATAATGCCTTTTTAATTTATCCTAATCCTTCGAAAGGGGTATTTACCATTGAATTAGATGAAGGTTATGATTTAACTATTAGTAATATTTTAGGACAACCTATTTATGTCTCCACTATTTATGGAACAGAAAAAACAATTGATTTATCAAGCTTTGATAAAGGTATTTATACAATTGAGTTAAGCAATATAAATAATACATTTACTAAGAAAGTTATTGTTGAATGATATGTTGTTAATGTATTTAAACCAAAAACCCACTCATTGAGTGGGTTTTTGGTTTAAAAGTGGTGCTACCAAGATTCGAACTAGGGACACATGGATTTTCAGTCCATTGCTCTACCAACTGAGCTATAGCACCAACTTAATTGGTTTGCAAATTTAATTTTTTTTTTGATTTGAAGGAATATTTGATGTTAATCATCATATCGTAATGTAATTTTATATTTTTGGAAAAATCTTCATTTTTTGAAACTTGTAATTGATATAGGGAATACTAGATCTAAAATTGCTCTTTTTAAGGGCAAGAATCTATTTGCAAAATCAGATATTAATATGTGTAGTCTTAATAATATCCATAAGTTTGTTGCTGAAAAGGAGATATCGGCTACTATTATTTCATCAGTCAAAAAAATTAATCCCGAGATATTAAGTATTTTAGATTATTATAGAGGAGTTGTTTTGTCTAAAAATTTATCAATTCCAATTAATAATCATTATAAAACTCCTGATACATTAGGACAAGATAGATTAGCAGCATTAGTTGGGGCATATTCTTTATATCCAAATAAAGATATTATAGTGTTTGATGCAGGAACTTGTTTGACAATTGATTTTTTAAGTAAAAAAGGCGAATATATTGGCGGTAGAATTTCTCCAGGAATTGAAATTAGATATAAGTCATTAAATACTTTTACGGATAAATTGCCGTTAATTCAGAAAGAAAAGACCACTCCTGTTATTGGTAATGATACAAATTCTTCTATTGTGTCAGGAGTTCAGGGGGGTATTTTGGCTGAGGTTAAGGCAATAATTTCTGAGTACAGATTGCAAAAACCAGATGCCATTGCTATAGCCACTGGAGGTGATTGTTTTTTCTTTGAAAAGGAATTAAAAAATAGCATATTTGCAAACTCAAATTTAGTTATGATTGGGTTAAATGAGATATTAGATTTTAATGCATAAAAT
>PCBP01000007.1 GCA_002730985.1 Flavobacteriales bacterium
CGTTTTCAAGCTTTGAATATAAATTCATAACTAAATTTATCGCTGGTATATCTCTATTGGGAACAGAGATTAAATCAATTCGTAATAACCAAGCCAATATATCAGATGCATATTGCATCTTCTTAGATAAAGAATTATATGTAAAAAATTTACATATTTCTGAATACCCAAATGGAGGCCATATTAATCATGAACCAAAAAGAGACAGAAAGTTGCTACTTAAGAAACAGGAACTACATAAGATGATGGGGAAAGTCAAAGAGAAAGGAAATTCTATTATTCCCATAAGATTATTCATAAATGAATCAGGTAAAGCAAAACTAGAAATCTGCCTAGCAAAAGGAAAGAAAATTTACGACAAAAGAGAAAGCATAAAAGAGAAAGACCAAAAACGAGATATGGATAGAATAAAAAATACTGACTCATGAGGAAGTGCACTCTCTTTTTACTAGTTATAACTATACTTTTTGCTTGTAAGAAAGAAGACCTTAACAACAGTAACTATAGCACTACTTTACGTTTTTCAACTGACACAATCACTTTTGATACGATATTTGCTTCTATTGGTTCGATTACTAAAACCCTCACAGTATATAATTATAACAACTTGGACGTTAGAACCAATATTAATCTAATAGGCAATTCTTCCGCACACTTTCGCATGAACATAGATGGTGTTTCAGGCAATAATCAATCAGACATTAAGATCCCTGCACAAGACAGTATTTTTATATTTCTAGAAGTTACTATTGACCCATCTAGTAATAACACTCCTTATATTCTTAGCGACTCCCTGGTATTTACAACAGGAACAACCATACAAGATGTTGATGTAGTAGCTTGGGGTCAAGATGCCTACTTCCATACTGCCAATACTTATGATGATATTGTTAATGGAACTGACACTACTCGCTTCTACTATCATTTGCTAGACTGCTCTATCCCCTGGGGAAATGACAAGCCACATGTTATCTATGGCTATGCCATTGTTGATGCAGGAGAGACACTGACAATAAACGAAGGATGTAATATATATTTACATAAGAACTCAGGGATACTAGTTGGAAATCCATTCAGCGAATCTATAGGAGAAAGTATCAGAATAAATGGATCTCTAGGCAATGAAGTTGTTTTCCAAGGAGACAGATTAGACCCTTGGTACAAGGATATTCCAGGACAATGGGATAGGATTTGGTTAATGCCAGGGAGCATCGATAATGAAATAAACTACGCTATCATAAAAAATGGAAACATTGGCCTCCATGCTGACACTGTATACAACAATAACCCTACTGCAACAATAAGAAATACAATTATCAAGAATATGTCAGGAATTGGGATTTTAGGACAGGGGGCTAATATTCATGCGGAAAACACTGTGATAAGTAAATGCGGGCAATATGCAGTTGCCTGTAATATTGGTGGTGCTTATAATTTTACTCATTGCACATTTGCTAATTATTGGAGCTATAACAGTAGAAAAACTCCATCCATACTACTAAACAACTATTACGAAGGAACAGATGGAAATATTTATGTCAGAGATCTAGGAGAGGCTAATTTCACAAATTGTATTATTGAAGGCTCACTATCTACTGAAATAAGTTTCCAAAAACAAGAATCAGGTCAATTTAATTATAATTTCAACCATTGTCTTATAAAAATAGACCCCACAATTAATACTGACAATGTTCATTACCAAAATACAATTATTAATCAAGCAGTAAACTTTAAAGATGCATACGAAGGTGATTTTCATCTAGAAGAAAACTCTCCAGCTATTGATGCCGGCAATATTACTATCAACCTTGATGACATACAAGGAAATATTCGAAACACCCCTGATATAGGAGCATATGAATTTATTGAATAATCATAGCTTCCTTAGGAAATCCACGGTATCCACCCCATCGGCATAATCCCAAAGATTGGGTTTTTGTGTGTTCCCAAAAGGAATCCTATTTTTTGAGACCACACATTGTAGGCTATCCTCATTCTTATCAATGAACTGCTCAACAGCAAGTATATCGTCATAATACTCATAATACAACATAGCAACTGGAGGAAACAATGATTCATCCTCTTTCATTAATAAAAAACCATTCTCAACTAGCTTATTAGCTCCCATCANGAATANANCTTTNTTATAATCGTAATTATTANCATACTTTGTATTTTCCATAATCTTATTGAAAGAATAGAATGCCTTAAACAATTTATTTAGATCATATCCTTTAGGCAAAAAGAGTTTAGAAACATTTCTACATCCTAAACCAAAATATAAAAACACATCATCAGCAAGGGAATCTAACTCGATGGACGACTCAGTGCCATCTAACACTGCAATAGATCTTCTGTTTTTTCGAATTATCTTATTAGTATGTCTAAAGTAATACTCAAAGTAACCAGCTGAATTATCACTGCCTGTAGTAATGACCCCATCAAAATTCTTATCTTTTACTTTATCAACAAAAGAAATACTATTGTTAAATCCCGAATCTATACTAATTAATTTCTCAATGAGAACCTTTAATAATACATTGTCTACACTAGACATCTTTACAACTACTTCATGGCCTGAAATAAGCACACTAAGAAAATCATGAAAACCAACTAAAGGAATATTACCTGCCATAACTACAAGTACCCTTTTTGAACTTGTCGCCTCATCTAATTTATAAGGGCCTATCCAGGCAATAAGCATATCTTTTGTTAGTTGCCCCCGCCAAGCACCTAAAGCATGTGTAATATTACGCTTAGTAAACCAAGGATTTAATATCTCTGCTCGCTGCAACTCTTCTGCTTTATCCTGATAAATACTATCCTCTAAATAATGACCTAACTGAATAAACGCTTGTATCCTTCTTTGTAAATTCATATAAAAAAATACTTTTTAAAATAAAATTCTATCAAAAGTCTGAAAAAAATCGGATTTTTAATAGAGCAAACCTTCTAAAACAGCTCTTTCCTTCTTTATTTAACAATTATCTTATGCTCTACAGTACCATCATCATATATGTAGAATAGTGAAGTATTCTTAACTTTCCTTGCTGCCCTTCCTAGAGCATCTCTTATGCCAATTAACTTTCTATTTACTCCTGGAATAACACTTGCCTCTCCATTAACAGGAGAATAAGAATAAAATTCGTACTCTGCCCTTTGAGGCTCTAATTTAATAGCATCATTATTCTCAGACCTAATATAAAACTTCACCTCTAAGCCACTAGACTGAAATGGAAGAAGCGCTGAGTAAGTACCATCATAGGCAACTGCATCTCCATTTGTGCCATCATCTAGCATTATAAAAGATTGAAACTTAGAATTATATTCGCTTGTTGTAGCCATCAATTCCACAGTATTAGCATTAAATACTTCAGCTGTCACTAAATTATTAGTTATCATCACATTATCAATTGTTGGCGACAATAAAGCAATCTCCGGATGATTAAGTAAAAATTGTTTTCTCTCATTAACAGTACTCAGTATTCCACCAAACCCCCAATTAAAACTTGCCCATAATGGAGCATTCACATTACTAGAATAATCACTCATTGAAAAAACTTTATTATTATCTTGTGCTGCTGCATTATATGCTAAGGCCTGTAAATCATTTACATTAGAGCTGATCATATTAACATCTAATGACTCTTCAATTATAGTCTTCAAATGTGCTGTATATATTTTTCGATAATACGGATCATTTAGCAACTTATACAATAAAGGTCTTTCATCCCAGGATTGTGTTGAGCCACCTAGTTGAGGTCCAGTAAAGTAAGGGTTATATTCATATATATTTGAGGGCGTCCAATAATCCCAGCCCATAATTGCTCCTGAGAAGCTATTATCTAAATCCCAAGGGATCATTTGAAACAAACCATCTTTTGTTTGATACAGATAATAATTATGCATATAATAGGTATTATAACAATCTAAATTCTGAATAACTTGATTTACAGCAAAAGCCCAAAGTGTTCTGTCAACATTTAGCACACTATCTATACTAGAGAAATCATACCTAATTGTTCTAATCAACTCAACTAATTCAGCCCATCCATGATCTGACTTAATATCATAGCTATCATAATATAAAGTTGAGTCAAGCCCTAAATAATACAAATTAGGAGGCATCGCAGATGGTGCATTTGCCGTATCACAGAATCTGTCAATATTATCACATTTAAATAAAGGTCCTGATTTCTCATCAAAATGTTTTTTTAAAAATTGCTTATTAATAGACTCATCATTAACATAAAGTCCTACATAATTACCTTGAGAATAGAGTTTGACTAAATTAGATTCTCCAGTTGGTAAGTATCTTCTATAAATATTACTACTTACTATTTGTTTTACAAATGTGGGATCCATCCATGCATTTGCAAGCTTCATCTTATTATATCCCATTAGATCTTGTCCATCAATAAAATAATTCATATCTATATTATATGGCACCTTAGTATTAAAGACGTCATTTGGCAAGCAGAATGTAGAATTTCCTTTATAGCGCACTCCAACACTGTCATAATCCACCCCATTTAATGTCAGTTTCGCAGGTATTCTTTCATCCGGATTATAATACCAAGCATTAACTAAGAAAGCATGATAGTTAGGGTCATAAAAATCTAAATGAATCTCACGCAAAGAATCCTCGTCAAATATTCCACCAGGAATATCGTATAAATCTTGAGGATTATAAATATTCTGACTTAATACAATGAAAGGCAAACAAAATAATATAAAAGATATTTTTTTCATTATTAATATTTCTCTAGAGACTGCAAAATTAATAATTATTAGCAACTAGCCCTTAGAATATTAAATATTGAATTACTAGATAAATTAAAAATAAAAGAATACTGTTAGTGTTTACTAACTTTTTGTATTTTCGCACTAATGAAGTTAACAACAAGACAGATTGAAATAATTGATGCTTCAAAAGATTTAATTGGAGAAAAAGGACTGCAAACTCTTACTATAAGGAATCTAGCAAACAAAATGTCTTTCTCTGAGCCTGCGCTTTATCGTCATTTTAAAGATAAAACCGAAATAATAAAGGCACTACTCCTTTTTCACAAAAAAATTATCCAAGATGGAGCCCTGAAAATATTAGATTCAGAGAAAACTGCACTAGCCAAATTTGAGGAAATACTTAAATTTAAATTTGCACATATAGAAAAAAACCCAGCACTAGTNATGGTGATTTTTTCTGAAACNTCTTTTCAATACAATTCAANACTATCAAAAGTAGTNAAGAAGATATTAGAACAACGAACAAAAAAAATCATNAGTCTTATAAANAATGGCCAGAGAGAAGGCTCTATCAGGAAAGATATTGACGCTGTACAATTAGCAACTATTGTGCTAGGCGGAGTCAGGACTACCATCTTGTCTTGGAGACTCTCAGGATTTAAAACCAACCTTAAGCTAGATGGCAAAAAATTACGGGAAACATTAAGAATATTATTAAAAAATTAGAAAATGAACACCAGAAAGATACTAATAATTATAGCAAGTACAATCATCTTACTCTTATTCGGTCTTATATCCTCAATTAGTTATAATACCGGCATGAACTATGGAGTAACAAATGCCGAAACAATAAGAACCAAAAGAGCAAAAGTAGCCGAAACACATACAAAAAAAATTAAAACAGTACTTGTTACTAAAGTAAAAAACACTACAATCAAAAACCAAATAAATAGTGCCGGCCGAGTAGTTTCTTTAAACAATATTACAATATCATCTGAGGTACAAGGGAGATTAGCAGGAAATAATACATTTAAAAAAGGAAGTGAGGTAATGGAAGGAGAAGTAATATTCTCAGTAAGGGATACAGACCTTAGACTTCTGATTAAAGCTAAAAAAAGTCAATTTATGAGTCTAATCTCAGCAAATATACCAGATATTAGAGTTGACTTTGGCAATGAGTATATTAAATGGAATAATTTCTTTAATACAATAGACTTAGAAGAAAATTTACCAGACTTTCCGCAGATGAACACTGCAAAAGAGAAAAATTATATTATCTCAAGATCAATATTAGCTGAGTATCTATCTATCAGATCTGATGAAGAAAAACTAGGTAAATATACAGTTCTAGCTCCCTTTGATGGAATAATTACGAAGTCGTACTCAGATGTTGGAGGGAATGTAAATCCTGGAAGCCCAGTTGTTGATTTTATTAGTAAAGGCAATATGGAAATTGAACTTACAGTAAATACATCTGAAATACAATTTATCAATATTGGAGACACCGTTAGCTTCACAGATAACGGAAAAAAATATAGTGGAAAAGTTATTAGAAAAGGAAGATTTGTAAATACAAACACACAAAATATATCAGTATTCACATCTATAAATGACAATGAAGGATCACTCTACAATGGTATGTATTTAAATGCTACTATCACTACCAAAGGAACTGAAAACACTTTCAAATTACCAAGAAGATCAATCTTTGAAAATAATAAAGTATTTATAGTAGACACTGAGAAAAGACTCAAAATAAAAAACGTCAACATTATTGCCTATCAAGGTGACGAAGTAATTATTGACAACATGTTGGAGAACACTCTAATTGTTAATGAACCCCTTGTATATGCAACTGAAGGTACAATCGTAAAAGCAATCTTAAAATAGTATGAGAAAATTAATCGCATATTTTATAAAAAATACTATTTATGCTAATGCAATAATCATAATTACTGCAATAGCAGGGATACTTAGCTTGTCAATGATGCCAAGATCATTCTTCCCAGAGATGTCTCCGAATAGAATATATGTTAATGTAGCATACCCTGGCGCCTCTCCTGAAGAAATTGAAGAAGGAATCACTACAAGAATTGAGGAGTCTCTAAATGGGATTGAAGGAATAAAAGAAATAACATCAGCTTCATCAGAAAACATCTCTAATGTAACAATTGAAATCTATGAAGGTATTGATATTGATGAAACATTACAAAATGTAAAAAATTCAGTTGATGCTATTTACTCATTCCCTCAAGGAGCAGAAAAACCTAGGGTACAAAGACAAAAAAGCAGAGGTATGGGAGACATGGCTAACATGGTTGGTTTTTATGCCCTAACAGGTCCAAATGATCTTTGGCTGCTAAAAGATAAGGCAGATAAAATTGAACAAAATTTACTCAATGATGATGAAATTAGTCAAATAGAAGTAATTGGCTATGCTCCTATTATCATCTCAGTTGAGATTGATGAAGTATCACTATTAAGGCACAGGACTAACTTTGATGTTATTAGCAATGCTATCAAGGCAAGTAATATTGATATTTCAGGCGGAAGTATTAAAACACAGAAGGATGAAATAATTATACGATCAAATAACCGTAATACAACTACATCAGGTATTGAAGATATCGTAGTACTGTCTGATAAAAACGGAGATGTCGTAAGGCTAAAAGACATTGCAAAAGTATCTCTGGAGTTTTCTGATATTCCAATAAAATCCTATGTTAATGGAAAGCGCGCTATTAATTTCATGATCCAGAAAACTTCTGATGAGGACATAAAGAAGATAGCAAACTCGATTCAAGCTTATATTACCAAATTTAATGATGAAAATAAGAAATTCAA